>NZ_JAVRHI010000162.1:0-5846 GCF_034105845.1 Streptomyces sp. CRN 30
GTTGAGGATGCCCGCCCCCCTCCGTTTTCGGGGGCTGTCAGCCAGGTCCTCCGGTGCCGGACGGCGCTTCCGTTCCCTCCGCAGGCTCTGCCGGACGGGGCCGCGCTGACATGGGGACTTCCCTCGGACGTACGGTCGGTAGGCCGTGCCACGCTCACAGCGTTCCGCCTTGCCGCGCATCGGCGGCGAGTGCCTGAACCGCGGGTGGCCGCCGCTCGCAAGACCGCTGAAAGCGCAGGTCAGCGCCGAGGGGGCGCGGGGCGCCATGCGATGGTTGCGACGAAGTCACCGCCCGACCCGTGCCGCCGGTCGGTGCCGGGCACGAGGAGGTCACACCATGGGAGAAACGGCGGTACCGGGCGTGCGCTTCTCGGTGCTCGGCCCCCTCCGGGCGCGCCGCGACGGGGTGGAGCCGGACCTCGGGTCGCCCCAGCAGCGTGCGGTGATCGTGGTGCTGGTGCTGGTGCTGGTGCTGGTGCTGGTGCTGGTGCTGGGCACGGCCGGGGGGTGAGCGTGGACGACCTCGTCGCGCCCCTGTGGGAGTCGCCGCCCGCCCGCCCGGAAGCCGTCGTACGGACCTATGTCTGGCGGCTGCGGCACCTGCTGGAGCCCGATCACAGGCAGCGCGATCCCTGGGGGCTGCTGCCGTCCGTGCCCGGCGGCTACACGCTGCGCCTCGGTAACGGTGCCGTGGACTGGGAGACTTCGAACAGCCCGGCTCATGCGAGGGCGTGGAAAGCCTGCACGCCTATCGGGGCTGGTGGGCCGGCAGCGGCGCCGAGTGGAAATTCGGCGACATCCTCCCTGAGTGAACCGTACGACGACCGTGTGCCGGGCCTGCGGGCTCACCGGTTTGCTCTTGTGGGACGAAGGCGTACCCGGTGAAACCATGTGCCCGTGCTGTGGCAGCGCAGCCGGCGTCCGATCGGCTCGGGATGTGCACTGCGCCGCAGTGCACATCCTGGGCAGATGGATGCGGTGTTCGCCGAACTCGCCGCAGACCTCGCACCCGTCTGCCGCCGCCGCGACCTGCGGGTCAACGGCGTGTTGTACCTGCGCCAGTTACCGGTGCCGGGCGTTGCGGGCAGCTGCTGGTCGATCGCGGAGGCGGTCGGCCTGCACCGGCCGTATCGCCTGCATCACCTACGCGAACGCGCCCATGGGGAGGAGGACACCGAGAGAGACGCTCGGGGTGCGGTTCGTAGGGCGGTGCGAGGGCTTTCATGGTCTGGAAGGCCATGGCGGAGTCGGTCGGCCGGCCCGGCCCGGCTGCCTGTTCGTGGCGGATGTGCTGTTCGCAGGTGTGTGCGAGGTGTCGGTGGATGCTGATCCGGTCCAGGACGGCGGCCGGGCAGGGGCAGCCGCGCCGGATACGGGCCTGTTGCGGAAGGGCGTAGTGCAGTTCGTGGAAGGGTCGGCCTGGCCCTGTTCTACGGCCCGTCGGGCTTCGAGGAAGAAGATCAGGGCGGTGACGGTGGGCATGGCTCACTCCGTGGGACCGGAGTCGGGCGTGAGCAGTCCGGTGAGGAGGCCGGTGACGGTGGCGCGGGCTTGTAGGAGGGGGTGGGCGGGCGCTGTGCGGGCCGGGTCCGCTGAGGCTGTGCCATGGGCATACGTCCAAGGACCATTTTCGGGTGGCTTCCCGTACGCCTTGAAGGGACCCGGATATCACTCGCAGTGGTCGCACCACAGAACCTGAACCGGAACCGCCTGAAGTGAACGGAGCCAGACATGTGAGGGGTTTGCTCCGGTGGCGCGGCCGGATCCGTGGGACGTCGACAGCATATTGCCGTACCGGGTCCCGGTGGCGGCCGGTACTGGGCATGATCGGAGAGGCGGGGTTTCGGAGCTGGGCAGGGGAGGGCGGCGGACATGGAAGAGCCGGTACTGCGGGAGCGGTTGGACGCGGTGCGCAAACGCATCGGGGAGACGCGAGTGCGCGAGGCATGGCTGCTGCTGGCCATGGGCCGCCTCGACGCCGCCGTCCAGGCCGCCAGGACGGCCCGGCGCGAGGCGACAGGCCGGACCGTGCCGGCCGCCGCGCTGCGGGATCTGCTGCGGGAGACTGCGTGGGTGATGTGTGCCGCCCACATCGGACAACAGCGGTGGCCCGAGGCCGAGACGGCCGCCGAGCATGTCATCGAGCTGTACGGACGGGACCCTGGGACCGTCAGACTGCGGGAACTGGCCTGCTGGGGCCGCGGCACCCTCGGACCGCTCATGACCTGGCAGGCCGTGCTCGACCCGGCGAGGGAACTGGCCGCGTTCGACCCGGCCGCCTTCGCCCGCGGTCACCTGGCCGAGCACCCCGGGGACGACGCCGGGTCCGGTCAGGAGCACGACCCGGGCTCGTCGCCGGTGGTGCCCTTCTACCAGAGCGGCCGGGGGCGGCTGCCGGTCGATGACGACGCCTCGCGGGCCGAACTGGCCGCCGTCACGGACGAGCGTGGTGGACGCGCATGGGCACCGCATATCCACCGAGCCTGGCTGCTGATCGCGCTGAGACGGTACGAGGACGCGCTGGAAGCGGTCGAGGCGGCCCGCCAGGAGTACTACGGCTTCCGCGAGATGCCCGCGGACCGGCACTTCGCCGAGGTCCTCTTCGAAGACGGCTGCGAGGCCGAGGCGGTCGCGAACATCGCTCTGGAGCGATGGGAGGCCGCCGCCGACGCGGGCCTGCGCGGCCTCGCAGACCACAGCGGCAGCCAGCGCAACGGTCCCTTCGTCCGCATGGCCGCGGTCGCCGCCGGAACCGTCACCGGGGACTGGGACACCTGGCGCGTGCAGCTCATCGTGTTCGATCCCGTCCAGTACGCCCTGCACGTGCTGCGGAGGCGGCCCGCCTTCCTCGGGGCCCCGGTCGACTGACGTGACCGGCGGCTTCGGGCCGGGCTGGGCCCGAAGGCGCTCGTGGGGCCCGATGGCATCCCGCCGAGGACCGAGACCGCCTCGGGCCGGCCGTGTTCGTCGGCTGTCACGGCCAGGAAGGAGCCGAGGGGCCGCAGATGTTCGGCGGAACCGAGTGGTTGCTCGGCAGCGGTGCCGGGACTGTGCCAGGCGCTGATCTCGGCGGCCACGTCCAGCAGATAACCCGTGGCGGGCTCGTCGGGCAGGACGGAGACGTCGGGGCGGCCGGGCCGTTCCCAGCCGGGCACGGTCGCGGGTCCTGCCATCGGCCCGTGGCCCCGACGCGCCCGTGGGCGGCGGCACGGCCACCGGATCGGGGGAGGCGCCGAGGGAAGAGCACCCGGCGCCCGAACGGTCCGGGGCGACCGCGAGGGATACTGCCGGAGCGGCCCCGGCACCGGACCCGCAGCGGCTACGGTGCCGCTCATGTCTTCAGCTTGACTCTGTCGGGGATCTTGGAGTGGTCACGAGGTCGGCGAGGCGACGCCGGTAACCGCCGTGGACACGGTCGGACACTGAGCCACAGCCAGGACACGCCGCCTCACGCGTCAGCGTTCGCGCCGTGAGGGCTATGCCGCCGCCGTCCGTTCTGACCTCGTCCACCACGACGGAGGACAGATGGGAGAACGCCGCGGAGAACGTCGAGAACACGCTGCAGTCACACGAACGGCCTTCCTTCCAGCCCCTTGTGACGCTGCGTCATCGCCTCACAAGAAGTGGATCAGAACCGCTTACGGAGGCCGCCGTCACGGGGTGCGGCTCGGGCCCTGTGGTGTGTGGCCGGTCGGGTCAGGCAGCGGTCACTTCCACGGTGACGGTGTGGGTGAGGGCTCTCTCAGGGGTGAGGGGCAGGAGGGGAGTGTCTCGGTGGTCTGTGGTGCGGTGTCGGTGCTGCGGTCGAGGGCCGCGGTGGGTACCCGGTCGTGGGTTCCTGCGATGGTCAGTGACTCGCCGGTGCGGCACTGGGCGTAGAAGGCGGTGCCGGCCTGGATCCATCCCTTGAGCTCGTCGCGTCGGATGCCTGAGTACACCGGGACGTCGTCGGCGGGGACGATGCGGAGCATGCCGCGGGTGTCGCTGGGGGCCGGATAGTTCACGTAGTAGGAGCTGCGGTCGTCGTCCCACGGCTCGGGTGTCTGCATGGCGCCCCCGGGGACCGGGATGTTCGTGGTGGAGCAGGCGGTGGCGCTGCACCAGCCGCGAGTGCCGTGGCCCGGTGGCGAGGGCTCCGGGTGGGTGTAGGCGCCCAGGAAGGCGCCGAGTCCGGTGAGGAGCAGCGCGATGGCCATCATCGCCTTGGCCGTCGGACCGCCCAGGAGGAGGGCGGCGAAGCCGGGTGTGGCGAGCGCGGTGTCCAGGCCGGGCTCGCCGCGGGCTTCGTCGAGGCACTTGTCGATCCACTTCTCCGGCCGTCCCGCCGCCCGGGCGCCCTCGCTCCACTGCGTGACGAGGTCGGACAGCGTGACGGGCGGCGCCAGTACGTCGTGCAGGGCGTGGACGCGGTACCAGCGGGGGTAGGCCGTGGCGCCGCGCAGCAGCTCGGACACCTTGCCCTTGCTCGCCAGGCGTTTGGTGCCCTGCCGGCACCTCGACTTGTCGCTGATCTCTTCGAAGCTGAGCTTGCTGGCGAGGTAGGCGGAGCGCATCGGCTCCAGCCAGAGGCGGTGGGCGTCGCTGACGCCGTCGGCGATGGCGCCGAGGTCGGGGCCCGGCTTGCCGGGCCCCGCGCTGTTGCCGGCCGCGGTGTTCATGCGGCCTTCCGTTCGGGAACGGCATCGGTGTCCTCCCCGGCCTCCCCGGCCTCCCCGGCCTCCCCGGCCTCCCCGGCCTCCCCGGCCTCGCGGGCCTCCCCGGCCTCCCCGGCCTCGCGGGCCGAGGACGACGTCGTCCCGGTGCCGGGGGAGCCGATAACCGGGGCTGCGTCGGCCGGGGCGTCCTCCTCCTTCCCCTCGACCTCGACCTTGACCTCGGGCTGGGTCTGGGTCTGGGTCTGGGCGGGACGGAGGGCCGGGGGGCGCGTCGGTTTCGGCCTGGGCCGGCACCGCGGCCGGAGGCGTCGGGCCGGGACGGTCCGTGTTCTGCTGGCCGCTGTGGGCGTTCAGGGCCTGGAGCAGCTGCTGCACGCCCAGCACGATGACCAGGATGAGGGGGCCGACGGCGCCGGCGGGCTGTCCGAGCAGGAGCAGCGTGATCACCAGGCCGGTGAAGACGAACAGCCCGGCAAGGGCCAAGACGAGTCTGCTGCGGGGGGTCACGGGATGTCTCCTCCGTGTCTCGCGTCCGGGTGGTGACCCCCGGCGTTGCCGTACGGCGGATGCCGTCGCCGGGTGCGCCCGTGTGGCTACGCGAGGTCACCAGAAGGAAGCATGCTGAACAGGGAGGGGTACTGGAAGACGTCGGGGACAAAGCGGAACGATCATGGTTCGTTCCGGAGGTAACATGCCAGCTCACCGACGTTCAACGGAAAGTTCCCGTTTCCGGCCTTGCGTTTCGCCGCCCTTGACCCGCCAATAGAACATGTGGTGCGTACCTCAGCGGGCGCATCGTCGTGTCTGCCGCGTCCGGGAGACCACGGCACTGCATCGGCCCCCTCGTTTTGCCGCGAGGGGGCTCACTTGAGCCGAGGCATGATAGGCGTCACCGAGGCAGGTTGGTTGTCACTTCGCGTCGGTGCCTGGTCCGGCGTGGTGGCGGTAGGGCGTTCGCCACGACGGTGCTGCTTCCTTACGAGGCGTCATAGGTCCGGGAGGCACAGAGCCTCAGTGCCCGAGCGCCGCCCTGCGCAGGGATCGCTCGGTGATCCGGGCAGCCAGTGACGCGGGCAGCAGGCGACCGAACACGAAGGTCTGGAAGCCGTTGAGACCGCCATCGACAACTGCCGGGCCCCGGCTGCGCAAGGCAGACATCACGGTGTCCGCGACGGAACCGGGCTCGCGCTT
>NZ_JAVRHI010000163.1:0-4485 GCF_034105845.1 Streptomyces sp. CRN 30
GCGCGGGCCGGCTGCCCCGCCGTGCGGGAGCACTCCGCGCTCACCCGGGCCGCCGGCGCGCACAGCCGCCACACGGCGCGCCGCGGGCGGCTCACCCACACCGGGGCGGACGGCCGCTCACCCGCCGAACGGATGCGGGCCGCGGGCTACGGCGTCCGTTCGGCGGGCGAGAACGTCACCGCGGGGTCCGCCGGCGCGGAGGCCGCCGTCCAGGCGTGGGCGGACAGCTCGGCGCACCGCTCCATCCTCCTGACCTGCCGCTACACCCACGCCGGGGTGGGCGTGGCACAGGGCCCCGGCGGCCCCTGGTGGACGCTGGACCTGGCGTCCGGGGAGTGAGCCGTGCCGTGAAGCCGGGCGGACAACTGATTTCGTGGGGCAGCAAACGGGCGTAAAAGAGCGGCAATTCAACGTTGGGTACGCCGGACAGGCTCGGTCCGTAAGCGCCCATGACGAATACGCGCCTTCCGGGACGGGACGGGACGGGACGGGACGGGACGGAAGAGATAGATTCGCGCGGCGCATTGCCTTCGGCGCCGGACCGGGCCATGATCCGATCGGTCGGCCACCCGTGTGGCGGAGTGTCCCGGTCCGGGCCCGGGGAAGCCGGGGACGGTACCCGGGCGTGCCGTCCTCCCACGTCCGGTACGACGGGCCGGACCACGGCCGGCTTTTCCGAACCGGCCACGGTCCGCCCCCGGCACACCCCCGGCACACCCCCGCCGTACCGGCGGCGCACTGGGTGTCCGCCCCCCTCGGAATTGGGTCCCGCCCCCGATGGCCCGCGGCGGCCCCGCATGTGACGGTGGAGGCACGCCGCGCCCCGGACTCCCGGGGCGGGGGAGGCGGTCGCGGAGCCCGGGTCCAGCCGGGGCGGAGGCGGCCGGGACCGCAGGGCGCACGCCGCGGTCCGGCCGGGCGCGCCGTCGCGCTCCGCGCCGGGGCGGCAGGCCGCCGTCGGACGTCGTCCAGTCCTTCCCGTACGGCCGTTCGCGCTCGCGTATCCGTCGCCGCCCGCCGGTGCCGGCCGGCGGTACCCGCACGCGGACGACCTCGCAGACCAGACAGTTGGACAGTTGAAGGAGGACCCGCATCCACCCCCGTCACGTGAAGCGATCCCGACTCTCCGCGCGGCCGAAGGCGGTGCGCCATGGGGCACGCTGACACCCTGCTCGCCATGGGCGGCGCGTTCCTGGCCGCCGCGTTCCTGGCCCGGCTCGGCGGCCGGATCGGACTTCCGACGATCCCGCTGTTCATGCTCGCCGGCATCCTGCTGGGCCCGCACACCCCCGGCATCGTCCTGGTCGAGGACGCGCACGACTTCGAGATGCTCTCGGCGCTCGGGCTGGTGCTGCTGCTGTTCTACCTGGGCCTGGAGTTCCACCTCGACGACCTCAAGAGCGGCGGCAGGCGGCTGCTGTCCGCGGGCGGCATCTACCTGATACTCAACGTCGGGGCCGGCCTCGGCTTCGGCTTCGCCCTCGGCTGGGGACTGCGGGAGGCGCTGGTCCTCGCCGGTGTGCTCGGCATCTCCTCGTCCGCGATCGTCACGAAGATCCTCATCGACACGGGGCGGATCGGCCGCCCGGAGACCCGGCTGATCCTCGGCGTCATCGTCGTCGAGGACATCTTCCTCGCGCTGTACCTCGCCGCCCTCCAGCCCGTCATCAGCGGTGCCGAGGGGTTCGGGGAGATGGCGCTGCAGGCCGGCAAGGCGTTCGGGTTCCTGCTGGTGCTGGCCGCCGCGGCCCGCTTCGGCACCCGGCTGGTGGGCCGTCTCGTCGCCACCCCCGACAACGAGTTGCTGGTCATCAGCTTCCTCGGCGCGGCGGTGTTCGTCGCGGGCGTCTCCGAGGTCCTCGGGGTCGCCGACGCGATCGGCGCGTTCATGGTCGGTCTGATCCTCGCCGGCACGCCGTCCGGTCCCCGTATCCGGGAACTGGTGCATCCGCTGCGCGACGCCTTCGCCGCCATCTTCTTCTTCGCCTTCGGCCTCGCCATCGACCCAGGCGACCTGGCCTCCGTCGCCGTACCGGTCGCCCTGGCGGCGGGGCTCACCATCGTCATGAACGTCATCGCGGGCCTCTGCGTGGCCCGCGTCTACCGCTACGGGGCCGAGCCCGCCGCCGAGATCGCCACCACGCTGGTCGCCCGGGGGGAGTTCGCGCTGATCCTCGCCGCGATGGCCGCGAGCGCGGGACTGGACCCGAGGCTCGCGCCCTTCATCGCCGGGTACGTGCTGGTACTCGCCGTCCTCGGACCGATCGTCGCGGGCCGGGCCCACGTACTGGCGTCCGGTCTGCGGGCCGCGGCGGCACTGTTCCCGGGCCGCGGCGGCCCGGTGCCGGACCGCTCCGGACGGGGCGCCGGTGCCGAGGACGACCGGGCGGGGACCGAGGCGTCCGAGACCCCGCAGCCCGCGGAGATCGAACGGTAGGCACCCGCCCGCGACATCGGCCGCTCCCCGGCGCTCAGGCACCGGAGAGCGGCCGACGTGTGCGGGGGTGGCATCCGGCCGCGCGGCGGACCGGCTCCACGCCGATGGGACAATCTGCCCGCAGGGTGGGCGGCCGACGCCGATGTCGGAGGGCCCGGGAGCGGAAGGAGCCGTGAGCATGGTCGAGTGGGTGCCCCTGGGCAGCGGCGCGAGGCCCGTCCCCCAGCCGATGGCGGCTCCCCTGATATGGACTGCGGCCTTCGGGGGCGCGCTCGCGCTGGTGGCCCTGGTGAACACCACGGTCGGTCCCGGCCGTCCGGTGCTCGCCCTGTCGCTGCTCTCGCTCCTCGCGGCCCTGCTCGGGCTCTGCGCGCGGTTCACGGCCGCCCCCGGCACGGCCGTGCTGTGCTGGCTGTCCCTCAACGGCTTCGCGATACCGCCCGCCGGCACCCTGACCTGGGCCGGCGCCCGCGACGCGGCGTGGCTGGCCTGTCTGTTCACCGCGACCCTCGTCGGCACGGCCCTGGCCCGCGTACGCCACGCCCGCGCCGCCTACCGCCGCCTGTCCACGGCGGGCGGCCGGTGGACGGGGGAGTCCCCCTACGGCCCGGCGGACGACTGAGAACCCCACCCGACACCGGCAAAGCGCAAGCCCCCACTACCGTCCGGTGCTCCCTCCGCCCCGCCGGAGCACCGGACCACCGGACGGATCTGCCTCCGCCCCGCCGGCTCGACCGGACGGTGCTGCCTTCGTCCCGCCGCCCCGCCGGCTCGACCGGACGGCTGCCTTCGTCCCGCCGGACCCGCCGGACCCGCCGGACCCGTCGTCCGGCGCTCCCTCCACCCCGCCGGGGCACCGGCACCACCGGACGACACTTCCCTCGCCCCGCCGGACCGCCGCCCCGGTCCGCCCGCCGAGAGGCCGGGGCCGGGTCGGGTGCCCGGCGTACCGGCGGCAGGCCAAGTGCGCGGGTGTCGGGCCGGGTGCGGAGGTGTCGGGGTGGGCCGTGTGCCGCGACGCAGGGGTCGCGCCCTGTGTCGCGGCACCCGCGTCAGGCCGTGCGCCGAGGCGTGGTGATCACGCTGTGTGCAGTGTCAGCCCGTAGCGGTTCAGGATCTCGTTGATCGGCTGGAACCACGTCTCCCCGCCGCTCGTGCAGTTGCCCCAGCCGCCCGACGTGACGCCCTGGGCCTGGTCGCCGCTGATGAAGGAGCCGCCCGAGTCGCCGCCCTCCGCGCAGACGCTGGTCTTCGTCATCTGGCGGACGGCACCCTGGCTGTAGTTGACCGTCTCGTTCTTGGCCAGCACCGTCCCGCAGTGCCAGTGGGTCGTGGAGCCGGAACGGCAGACCGACGCACCGATCGGCGCCTCTGCCGAGCCGCGCACGAGCTGGTCGGAGACGGTCCCCCAGCCGAGGACGACCGGCACCGTCCACCAGCCGCTGCCCACGCTGACCCAGGCGTAGTCGTTCTCCGGGAACGACGAGCCCTGGAACGTCCCGATGTACGAGCCGTCCCAGCCGCTCACCCCGGCACCGGCGCCACCGCAGTGACCGGCCGTCACGAACCCGCCGTGGACGGAGAAGCCGATGGAGCAGCGGACGTTGCCGGTGTAGTACGGGTCACCGCCGACCGTGCCCGCCGCGAACGTGCCCGGCGCCTCGGGCACCGTCCGCACGGTCACCGGACCGGCCTCGCGGGCCTGCCGGAGGAAGGCCCGGACATCGTTGTCGGCGCGCTCGCCGTCGACGACCTCGACGACCACCGTGTTGGCGGCGGGGTCGACGTGCCAGCTGCCGACGCCCTCGGGCGCGCTGAGCCGGTCGATGCGCGCCTTGGCCGCATCCAGCACGCGGGCGCTGTGCTCGACGGTGCGCACCTCCGCGCCGGTGGACGTGACGGCCCGGACCGTCGCCGCGTCCGCCCCGGCGGTGACGGCGACCGTGAGCCGGTTGCCGTCGGCGTCGAACCACGACCCGGCGAAGGCGTCGCCGGCGGCCCGGCGGGCCTCGGGTGCCACGTCGGCGGCCCGCCGCTCGGCGGCGAGC
>NZ_JAVRHI010000164.1:0-27022 GCF_034105845.1 Streptomyces sp. CRN 30
AGACCGGGCAGGGTCGCCACCGCGCGGGCGGCGACGAGCAGGGCGGTGGCCTCGTCGGCCGCGAGCCGCAGCGGCTCGGCGGCGTCCGCGCCGAGCGCGGCCGGGTTGTGCCACCAGATGCGCTCGCCGTCGGTGTCGATGTCGAGCAGGTCCCCGCCGCGGAAGCTGGTGCCGCACATCGGCAGTACGTCGAGGTCGGAGACCAGCTCGTCCTCGGTGATGCCGAAGGCGCGCGCGACGTCCTCGACCCGGGCGCCGGGGCGCTCGCGCAGATACGTCACCAAGGACAGCATCCGCCGGGTCTGGTCGATGGCGTTGACGGGCCTGACCGGTTTGCCTGCCACTGTGTTGTCCGCTCCCCCTCAGCCCTTGGCGACGGCGCGCAGCCGGTCCACCACGTCGGCGCGCAGCTCGGCCGGCTCCTCGACCACCACGTCCGGCCCGAACTCCACGAGCCAGGCGTCCAGGCCGTGCCCGTACGGAATCTCCAACTCGTCCCAGCCGTCCCCGAGTTCCCGGACGGCCGTGGCCTTCGCCCTGAGGGGGTAGCCGGCGCCCGAGCGCAGCCGGATCAGCGCGGAGCGGTCGGCGGTCTCCCCCGCCCAGCTCGCGACGGTCTCCCGGACGGTGACGACGTCCGGCACCGGGGAGGTGAACCGGCCGGCGCGCGAGCGCACCTTGCCGGTGATCCGCGACAGCCGGAAGACCCGCTCGGCACCGCGGTCCCGGTCGAAACCGGCCAGGTACCAGTGGCCGCGCCAGCACTCCAGCGCCCACGGCTCGACGTGCCGCGGCTCGGGGCGGGCCGCGGTGGCCTTGCGGTACTCGAAGATCACCGGGCGGCGGTCGCGGCAGGCCAGCATCAGCGGTTCAAAGGCGGCCTCGTGCACGGGGATGCGCGGCTCCAGGGCGCTGTGCGCCTCGTAGGGGTCGACGTCCTCGGGCAGTCCGGCCGCGCGGAGCTTCTGCAGCGCGCCGCTGGCCGCGCCGGCCAGCCGGGCCTGCTGCCAGACCTTCGCGGCCAGGCCCAGGGCGGCGGCCTCCTCGGCGTCCAGCGTGATGGGCGGCAGGCGGTTGCTGTCGCGGCGGGCGAGGTAGCCGATCTCGCCGTCCAGGCTCTCGACGGTCTCGATGACCAGGCCCAGCTCGCGCAGGTCGTCCTTGTCCCGCTCGAACATGCGGTTGAATGCGTCGTCGGAGCCCTGCGCGGTGTGCTCCGGACCGCCCGCGGCGCCCGTGCCCGGTCCGAACGCCTCGACGTAGGCCTCGATGGACTCGCGCAGCTCGCGCTTGCTGAGCGGCCGGCGGGTGCCGAGCAGACACAGCGCCAGGTTCATCAGCCGCTCGGCCTTGGCAATGGCCATCGACGCCCTTCGCCTCCTAGTGATGCCTACGACGTGGTACCCGAGACGTGATGCCTACGACGTGACGCCTACGACCGATGACCGTACCGCCCCGCGGTGGCCTGGCAAAAGCCGAGGGTCCACGCCCGGACGGGCATGGACCCTCATGCGGTCGCCTCCGGTCGGAACCGGGGTCGACCTGGGTACCGATCGGACGCCGACGGGCGGCGCGGTCAGACGCCGAGCAGGTCGACGACGAAGATCAGCGTCTCGCCGGGCTTGATGGCCGGGGTCGGGCTCTGGTCGCCGTAGGCGAGGTGGGCCGGGATGGTCAGCCGGCGGCGGCCGCCGACCTTCATGCCCTGCACGCCGCGGTCCCAGCCGGCGATGACGCGGCCGCCGCCCAGCGGGAAGCGGAAGGGCGCACCGCGGTTCCAGCTGGCGTCGAACTCCTCGCCCGTGGAGAAGGCGACACCCACGTAGTGCACGGTGACGGTCTGGCCCGCCTCCGCCACGGGACCGTCGCCCTCCCAGATGTCCTGGATCTCCAGGTCCGCCGGGGCCGGGCCCTCCGGGAAGTCGATCTCGGGCTTGTCGATGCTCACGTTTCTGGCTCCTGCTTGTCTGCGGAAAGGCAACGGGCTCAAGTCTCGCATCCCCGTCGCGTCACATCTTCGCGAGGATGTCCACCGAGAAGACCAGCACGGAGTCCTTCTTGATGCCGCTGCCCTCCGGCGGGCTGTCGCCGTACCCCAGGCTCGGCGGGACGACGATCAGGACGCGGCTGCCGACCTTCTTGCCGGTGAGCCCCTGCGACCAGCCCTTGACGACCTGTTGCAGGGAGAACGACGTCAGCTGCTTGCGGCTGTACGTCGAGTCGAACTCCTTGCCGCCGTCCCAGAGCACGCCCTTGTACTGCACGAGGACGCTGTCGTCGGCCGCGACCTCGTCGCCGTCGCCCTCGATGACGTAGTTCGCTACGAGCTTCTTCGGCGCGTCGGCGTCGGGCACCTCGATGGAGGGCGCCTTGCCGTCGGTGTTCGTCCCTACCTTGGGCAGCGTGATGTCGTCCTGGGCGACCTCCTCGCCCTTCGCGGAGGCCTTGGCGCTGTAGCTGTCCTGGAGGTCGAAGACGAACACCAGGGTGTCGGTCTTCTCCACCCCGAGCTGCTCGTTGCCCTGGTCGCCGTAGCCCCAGGCCGGCGGGACCGAGAACAGGACGCGGCTGCCGGCCTTCTTGCCCGTCAGGGCGTACCGCCAGCCGTCGACCACACTGCCCTGGGCCAGCTGGAAGACCAGCGGGCTCTTCGTGTCGTACGAATTGCCCAGGACCTTTGCCGAGGACCAGACCTGCCCCAGGTAGTTCGCCACCACGAAGTCGTTCTCCGCGATCGTCTTGCCGTTGCCCGCCACGGCCGTCTTGACCGCGAGCTGGTCGGACGGGTCGCCCTTGCCCTTGGCGACGGTCGGCTTCTGCCCGAACTCCGCGCCCGCGGTGATGGCAGGCAACGGACCGTCGACGATCTTCGGCGGCGGCGCTGACGAAGTGGCCGACGCCGAGGGCGCGTCACTGGCCTTGCTCGAATCCGCCCCGTCGTCACCGCACGCGGCGAGAGTGGTCAGTCCGACGGGTACGGCGATGAGAAGTGAGCGTCGACGCACGGTGGGGGCCTCGTAATCGGTCGATCTTGGTTGCTGGCGTGCGCGCAACTCTACGGCGTGAGAAGGGCGCCGTACGGGAAACGTACGGCGCCCGTGTGGCGTCCCGGCAATCTGTGCGGTACGCGTGTCTCACATTCCGGCGATCAGTTTCTCCACCCGGTCGTCCACGGAACGGAACGGGTCCTTGCACAACACGGTGCGCTGAGCCTGGTCGTTGAGCTTGAGGTGGACCCAGTCGACCGTGAAGTCACGGCGCTGTTCCTGGGCCCGTCGGATGAAGTCGCCGCGCAGCCGGGCCCGAGTCGTCTGCGGCGGCACGGACTTGCCTTCGAAGATCTTCAAGTCATTGGCCACCCGGGTGGCTTGACCCTTCTTCTCCAGCAGGTAGTACAGCCCACGACGGCGATGGATGTCGTGGTAGGCGAGGTCTATCTGCGCGACCCGCGGGTGCGACATGGTCATGTTGTGCTTGGCCCGGTACCGCTCGATGAGCTTGTACTTCATGACCCAGTCGATCTCGGTGTCGATGCGGTCGAGGTCCTCGTTCTCGATCGCGTCCAGGGTGCGGCCCCACAGCTCCAGCACCCGCTCCACGGTGCCGGTGCGGATGCCGCGGCGCTCGCAGAAGTCCACGGCCTTCTCGAAGTACTCCCGCTGCACCTCCAGGGCGGAGGCCTCGCGGCCACTGGCCAAGCGCACCTTGCGGCGGCCCGTGATGTCGTGGCTGACCTCGCGGATCGCCCGGATCGGGTTCTCCAGGGTGAGGTCGCGCATCACCGTGCCCGCCTCGATCATGCGCAGCACCAGGTCGGTCGCGCCGACCTTGAGCAGCATGGTCGTCTCGGACATGTTCGAGTCGCCCACGATGACGTGCAGGCGGCGGTAGCGCTCGGCGTCGGCGTGCGGTTCGTCGCGCGTGTTGATGATCGGCCGGGAACGGGTCGTCGCCGAGGAGACGCCCTCCCAGATGTGCTCGGCCCGCTGGCTGACGCAGTACACGGCACCGCGCGGAGTCTGCAGCACCTTGCCGGCGCCGCACAGCAGCTGCCGTGTCACCAGGAACGGGATGAGGATGTCCGCGAGCCGGGAGAACTCCCCGTGCCGCGCCACCAGATAGTTCTCGTGGCAGCCGTAGGAGTTGCCCGCGGAATCGGTGTTGTTCTTGAAGAGGTAGACGTCGCCCGCGATTCCCTCCTCGTGCAGGCGTCGTTCGGCGTCCACCAGGAGTCCTTCGAGAATGCGCTCGCCCGCCTTGTCGTGGGTGACGAGCTCGATCACGTTGTCACATTCGGGGGTGGCGTATTCCGGATGCGATCCCACGTCGAGATAGAGGCGGGCGCCGTTGCGCAGAAAGACATTGCTGCTGCGGCCCCATGACACGACACGGCGGAAGAGGTACCGCGCCACCTCGTCAGGCGACAGGCGGCGCTGTCCCCTGAACGTGCACGTGACGCCGTACTCGTTCTCCAGCCCGAAAATGCGGCGGTCCATGACTGAACATTACGCCCGATCCCCTGAACTGAAACGGGGTTCGACGGCACGGTTTGGATCATTTTCCGATGAAGCCGCAACCACCGCGCGCCCGGCGGGAGCTGCGAGGACCCGTCCGGTGGCCGTCAGCACCAGCAGGGAGACCGCTCCCGCTCCGCCCGGGACCGCGAAGCCCCACAGCGCCCCGCCCGCCTCCACGACCGGCCCCGCGAGACCCGTACCGACCGACGCGCCCACGGTGAACGTCGTCACCAGCCACGAGAACGCCTCCGTCACCGTGCCGCGCGGCGCGTGCTCGTCGACGAGCACGAACGCGCAGGCGATCGCCGGTGCCAGGAAGACACCGGCCACCGCGGTGAGCAGCACCATGCCGACGACACCCGGCATGAGCATCAACGGCAGGTAGCACACCGCGAGAAGGGCCACCAGGAGACGCAGCCGCCGCGCGGGGGCACCGGCCCACCGCCGCGCGCCGTACACGGCACCGCCCACCAGCGCGCCCAGGCCCAGCGCGGCCATCAGCCAGCCGTAGACGGCGTCCCCGCCGTGCTCGTCGGCGTACGGCACGGCGGCGACCGTGATGGAGCCGAGCGCCATCCCGACGAACAGGAAGGCCCCCAGGAGCGCCAGCAGACCGGGCGAACGCAGCGCGCCCAGCCAGTGCGCCTCACGCGGAGCCGACCGCCACGCGCGCGAGGGCGGCGACACGACGACCGAGAGGGCGCCCAGCACGCCGATCACATTCAGCACGATCAGCGCCACCTGCGCCGACCACAGCGACACGCACACCGTCACGAGCAGCGGCCCGACGGTGAACATCACCTCCTGGGCGACGGCGTCCATCGCGTACGCCGTGTGCACCTGCCCCTCCTTGGGCAGCACGCTGGGCCACAGCGCCCGCAGCCCGCCCTCCAGCGGCGGGGTGAACAGACCGGCCACCGCCACGGCCGCCCAGGCCACCACGGGCTGCGCGGTTCCGGTGAAGGCGAAGACGGCCGTCGCCGCGGCCGACACGAGCGCCGCGGGAAGCTGCACGCGCGGCTGTCCGTAGAGGTCCACGAGCCGGCCGAGGACGGGCTGCCCCACGGCGTTGGCGACGCCGTAGACGGCCGCCAGCGCCCCCGCGAGGCTGTACGTCCCGCCCTCGGACCGCACGAACAGCACGATGGCGATGGCCGCCGTGGCATTCGGCAGCCGTCCCACGAGCGTGCCGGCGAGCAGGCGCACCGCGTGCCGCGCGCGGAGTATCTCCAGGTAACCCGTGGCCACGTCCGAACTCCTCCCGGCGACCCCTCGCCACGTTTTACGTATAACGTCCGGGCTCATACGTACCATGACCGCTGTTCACGCGTCCAGACGAAGGAGCGGGCCCACCGTGGCACGAGGCAGCACACGTCCGACGAGCCGGGACGTCGCACGGGCCGCCGGGGTATCCCAGGCCGCCGTCTCCCTGGTCCTGGGCGACAAGTGGCGCGGCCGCGTCTCCGAGACCACCGCCGAGCGGGTCCGCCGCGCCGCGCACGATCTCGGCTACCGCCCCAACCTGGCCGCCCGCAACCTGCGCCTGGGCCGCACCCGCACGGTCCTTCTCGTCGTGCCGGCCCTCACCACCGAGTTCTTCGCCGGCGTCTACACGGGCGCCGCACGGGTGGCCGCCCAGCACGGCTTCGGTGTCGTCCTGTATCCCTCCCCCGAGGGCATCGGCCCGGCCCGTGACCCCTTCGCCTCCGCGCGGGCCGCCCTGGACGGCGTCATCGCCTCCTCCATGGCCGCCGACGCCCTCACCGACATCCGCGGCGACCAGCTGCCGCTGGTGATGCTCGACAGCGACCCCGGCGGCAGCCTCGGCGCCGCCACCGTCAACCTCGACATCGCCGACGGCGTCCGCCAGGTCGCGGAGCACCTGCTGGAACTGGGCCACCGCCGCTTCCTGCACCTCGCCGCGGACGTGGCCTCCTGGACCTTCGAGGTGCGCGCGCGGGAGCTGGCGGCCCGGCTCGCCGCCGTGCCCGGCACGGAACTGCGCACCACGCACGCGCCACTGTCCATCGAGGGCGCGCTCACCGCCACGCAGGCCGCGCTCACCGGACCCGGCCCCCGCCCCACCGCACTCGTCTGCGACGACGACAAACTCGCCGCCGGCGCCTACAAGGCGATCCGCCGACTGGGCCTGCGCGTCCCCGACGACCTCTCGGTCACCGGACTCGACGACCTCGCCCTCGCCACCGCCATCGACCCCGAACTCACCACCGTCCGGCTGGACGCGGAACTCTTCGGCGAACGGGGCATGCACGCCCTGCTCGCCGTCCTCGACGGACGGGAACCTGGGAGCGGCGACATCCCGGTGCGCCTGGTGGTGCGGGGCTCCACGGCCCCACCACGCTGAGGTGGCCGGCGGCCGCCACGGTCACGGGCCGGAACGCGCGGCGGCGGGGGCGCGGCCGGCACGCTGCCGTGCCGCCGCGACCCCGCCGTGAGCCGTCGCCCGTCGATCGCCGGGCGCTGCCCGGCGCCCGCTACTCGTCCTCGGGGCCTTCCTCGGCCTCCGCGGCGGAACCGGCGCCACCCTCCAGGAGCCGCGACAGCTGACCGCCCACGATGCGCTTGAACTTCCGCTGCTGCGGCCGCGTACGGTCCAGGACCGCCACCTCCAGCCGCTCCGCGGGAATCTCCCGCTCACCGCCGTTGGTGTCCCGCGACAGGGACTGCACGGCGAGCCGCAGCGCCTCCGCCAGCGTCATCCCGTCCCGGTGCCGCTGGTCCAGGTAACCGCTGATCTGTTCGGCGTTGCCCCCGACCGCCACCGAGCCGTGCTCGTCGACGATCGAACCGTCGTGCGGCAGCCGGTAGATCTGGTCGCCCTCGGGGGTCTCCCCGACCTCGGCGACGACCAGCTCCACCTCGTACGGCTTCTCCGCGGCGCTGGAGAAGATGGTGCCCAGCGTCTGCGCGTAGACGTTGGCCAGGCCGCGGGCCGTCACGTCGTCCCGGTCGTAGGTGTAGCCGCGCAGGTCGGCGTAGCGCACACCGCCGATGCGCAGGTTCTCGTACTCGTTGTACTTGCCGGCGGCCGCGAAACCGATCCGGTCGTAGATCTCGCTGAACTTGTGCAGAGCGCGGGACGGGTTCTCGCCGACGAAGACGATGCCGTCGGCGTACTGCAGCACGACCAGGCTGCGGCCGCGGGCGATGCCCTTGCGGGCGTACTCGGCCCGGTCGGCCATGGCCTGCTGGGGTGAGACATAGAACGGCGTCGACACCGGTTAACCGTCCCTTTCTGTCGGAGTCACTGGATCACCTGGCAACAAAGCAACCGCGCCGCCGCTACAGCAGCGACGCCCGCGGACCGTCGGGCTGCTCCAGCCGCCGCTCCAGCACGGAGCGGGCGATCTCGGAGGACTCGTCCTCGGTCAGCCGGCGGAAGCCGCCTTCGGTGATCACGGTGACGATGGGGAAGATCCGGCGGGCGACGTCGGGACCACCGGTCGCCGAGTCGTCGTCCGCGGCGTCGTAGAGGGCCTGCACCACCAGGGTGGTGGCCTGGCTCTCGCTCAGGTCGTCACGGAAGAGCTTCTTCATGGCGCCGCGGGCGAAGACCGAGCCGGAGCCGGTGGACGCGTAGTTGTGCTCCTCGGAGCGGCCGCCCGTGACGTCGTAGGAGAAGATGCGGCCCTTGCCGCGGTCGACGTCGAACCCCGCGAAGAGCGGGACCACGGCCAGGCCCTGCATCGCCATGCCGAGGTTGGAGCGGATCATCGTCGACAGCCGGTTCGCCTTGCCCTCAAGGGACAGCTGGGCGCCCTCGACCTTCTCGAAGTGCTCCAGCTCCAGCTGGAACAGCTTCACCATCTCCACGGCCAGGCCCGCCGTACCGGCGATGCCCACCGCCGAGTACTCGTCGGCCGGGAACACCTTCTCGATGTCGCGCTGCGCGATGACGTTGCCCATGGTGGCGCGCCGGTCGCCGGCGAGCACCACGCCGCCGGGGAACGTCACGGCCACGATCGTGGTGCCGTGCGGCGCCTCGATCACACCCTGGGTCGGCGGCAGCTGCCGGTTGCCGGGGAGGATCTCCGGCTGATGCTCCGACAGGAAGTCCATGAAGGAGGACGACCCCGGCGTCAGGAAGGCAGCCGGTAGACGCCCGGTGCTACGAGTGTTGGCTTCCACGCGATTCCTTCCAGGTATGCGGCAGCCCGCCTTATGGCATCGGGCCGGTCCTTGAACTGCCCCAGTGCCGCGTTGCGGCTGAAGCACAGTACGCCACGGACCCTACCCGTCCCGTGGCAGTGATCCACATGTGCGGCGGACGCCGCCGGACGTACGCGGGGAACGCTCTCTGAGGGGCGATCAGCTCGCCCTCCGGCCCCGCTCCTCGTCGCCTCGCGGGGGCGCCGACCGGGCGCGGTACCGAACCGCGCCGCGCGGGCCGCCTGCGGCACTTCCCTCCGGCAGCCTGCGCGGCGCTTCTCGGGCGCCCTCTCAGTCATCCCCCGCACTTTCACTTCAAAGGCCGGACAGCTCCGGGCCCTTTACTCTCCACCCTTTTGCACGAAGGACCTCACGAAATCCTCGGCGTTCTCTTCGAGCACATCATCGATTTCATCGAGGACCGAGTCGACGTCGTCGCTCAGCTTCTCCTGGCGCTCCTTGAGGTCTTCCGACCCCTGGGCATCCTGCGCCTGCTCCTCGACCTCCTCGGTGGAACGCGTGGCCTTCTGCTGCCCGCCGCCGGTGTCCTTGGTCGCCATAACCCTCACCCCGCTCGGTTCGCCCGACACAACTCGCTCGTCAAGATCCGACCCTATAGGCCGGGTCCGACATCGGCCCCGTGGAATGCACAACGTACGGGGGCCATCTCGATGATTCCCGGACCGGGGATTTTCACCCCGGTACGGCTGACTTCGGCCGGGTACCCAGCCCTTCAGGTCATCCTCCGGACAAGACCCTGACCAGGTCTTCCGCCGTGCGGCAGCGGTCCAGTAGCTCCTTCACGTGATTACGCGTTCCGCGAAGCGGTTCCAGGGTTGGGACCCGCTGCAACGAGTCCCGGCCCGGCAGATCGAAGATCACCGAGTCCCAGGAGGCCGCCGCCACGTCGTCCGCGTACTGCTCCAGACAGCGCCCGCGGAAATAGGCCCGGGTGTCCTCCGGCGGCTTGGTACGGGCCCGCTCGACCTCGGTGTCGTCCAGCAGCCGCTTCATGCGCCCGCGGGCCGCCAGACGGTTGTAGAGGCCCTTCTCGGGACGTACGTCCGCGTACTGGAGGTCCACCAGCTGCAGCCGGGCCGCGTCCCAGTCGACGTTGTCGCGGCGCCGGTAGCCCTCCATCAGCTCCCGCTTGGCGACCCAGTCCAGCTCGCCGGCGAGGCTCATCGGGTCGTTCTCCAGCCGGTTGAGGGTGTCCTCCCAGCGGGTCAGGACGTCCTTGGTCTGGTCGTCGGCGTCGGCGCCGTACCGCTCCTCCACGTACTTGCGGGACAGCTCGAAGTACTCCATCTGGAGCTGCACCGCGGTCAGCGTCCGGCCGCTGCGGAGCGTGACGAGGTGCTTGAGGGAGGGGTCGTGGGAGACCTGGTGGAGGGTGCGGACGGGCTGGTCGACCGCCAGGTCCACGGCGATGAAGCCGTCCTCGATCATGGACAGGACGAGCGCGGTCGTGCCCAGTTTCAGATAGGTGGAGATCTCGGAGAGGTTCGCGTCGCCGATGATGACGTGCAGCCTGCGGTACTTCTCGGCGTCCGAGTGGGGTTCGTCGCGGGTGTTGATAATGGGGCGCTTCAGCGTCGTCTCCAGGCCGACCTCGACCTCGAAGTAGTCCGCGCGCTGGCTGAGCTGGAAGCCGTGCTCGTGGCCGTCCTGGCCGATGCCGACGCGGCCGGCGCCGGTGACGACCTGGCGGGAGACGAAGAACGGCGTCAGGTGGCGCACGATGTCCGAGAAGGCGGTCTCCCGCTTCATCAGGTAGTTCTCGTGCGTGCCGTAGGAGGCGCCCTTGTTGTCGGTGTTGTTCTTGTAGAGGTGGATCGGCTGGGCGCCGGGCAGCTGGGCCGCCCGCTCCGCGGCCTCGGCCATGATCCGTTCGCCGGCCTTGTCCCAGAGCACGGCGTCCCGCGGGTTGGTGACCTCGGGTGCGCTGTACTCGGGGTGCGCGTGGTCGACGTAGAGCCGGGCGCCGTTGGTGAGGATGACGTTGGCCAGGCCGATGTCCTCGTCCGTGAGCTGGCTGGAGTCGGCGGCCTCGCGGGCGAGGTCGAAGCCTCGGGCGTCCCGCAGCGGGTTCTCCTCCTCGAAGTCCCAGCGGGCCCGGCGGGCCCGGTGCATCGCCGCCGCGTAGGCGTTGACGATCTGGGACGAGGTGAGCATGGCATTGGCGTTGGGGTGACCGGGGACGGAGATCCCGTACTCCGTCTCGATGCCCATTACTCGCCGTACGGTCATGCGGCCCTCCTTGCCCGGCGGCGCCCTAGGTCGTGGACGCCGCTCACGTACCGCTGGCGCTCCGGTGCGTGTGCGGTGCCCGTCCCCGCACTGCGCGACTCGGCGGTATGGAAGAGCCTAGAACGCCTCTGCGCTGGTGGGGAGATCATTTGCGTCATTGCCTTGCTCCAGCCGTGGCACCGGAAAGCAGTCGGCTGCGGGTACCCGCTGAGGGGACCCGCAGCCGCCTCGCTTTTTACAGGTACTGGCCGGTGTTCGCCACCGTGTCGATGGAGCGTCCGGTGTCCGCGCCCTGCTTTCCGGTGACGAGCGTACGGATGTACACGATCCGCTCGCCCTTCTTTCCGGAGATGCGGGCCCAGTCGTCCGGGTTGGTGGTGTTGGGCAGGTCCTCGTTCTCCTTGAACTCGTCCACGCATGCCTGGAGGAGGTGGGAGACGCGCAGGCCCTTCTGGTTCTTCTCCAGGAAGTCCTTGATCGCCATCTTCTTGGCGCGGCCCACGATGTTCTCGATCATGGCGCCGGAATTGAAGTCCTTGAAGTAGAGGACTTCCTTGTCGCCATTGGCGTAGGTGACCTCCAGGAAGCGGTTCTCCTCGGATTCGGCGTACATCTGTTCCACCGCCGTCTGGATCATGCTCTGGACGGTGGCCGCCTTGTCCTTCTCGTGCTCCTTGAGGTCGTCCTCGTGGAGCGGGAGGCGTTCGGTGAGGTACTTGCCGAAGATGTCCTTGGCCGCCTCGGCGTCCGGACGCTCGATCTTGATCTTCACGTCGAGCCGGCCGGGCCGCAGGATGGCGGGGTCGATCATGTCCTCGCGGTTGGAGGCACCGATCACGACCACGTTCTGCAGGCCCTCCACACCGTCGATCTCGGCGAGCAGCTGCGGGACGATGGTGTTCTCCACGTCCGAGCTGACACCGGAGCCACGGGTGCGGAAGAGGGACTCCATCTCGTCGAAGAAGACGATGACGGGGGTGCCCTCGCTGGCCTTCTCACGGGCCCGCTGGAAGACCAGGCGGATCTGCCGCTCGGTCTCGCCGACGTACTTGTTCAGCAGCTCGGGGCCCTTGATGTTCAGGAAGAAGCTCTTGCCGGCGGCCTGGCCGGTCACCTCGGCGACCTTCTTGGCCAGTGAGTTGGCGACGGCCTTGGCGATGAGCGTCTTGCCGCATCCGGGGGGCCCGTAGAGCAGGACGCCCTTGGGCGGGCGCAGCTCGTGCTCGCGGAACAGGTCCGGGTAGAGGTACGGGAGCTCGACCGCGTCGCGGATCATCTCGATCTGTCCGCCGAGGCCGCCGATCTGCTCGTAGCCGATGTCGGGGACCTCTTCGAGGACGAGTTCCTCGACCTCGCTCTTGGGCACGACCTCGTAGACGTAGCCGGAGCGGGGTTCGAGCAGGAGGGCGTCGCCGGGGCGGATGTTCACGCCGCGCAGTGGCTCGGCGAGCCGTACCACCCGTTCCTCGTCGGTGTGTCCCAGTACCAGGGCGCGCTCGCCGTCCTCAAGGATCTCCTTGAGGGTGACGATGTCGCCGACGCTCTCGAACTCCATGGCCTCGACCACGTTGAGCGCCTCGTTGAGCATGACTTCCTGGCCGCGGGTGAGGTCGTCCAGCTCGACGCTGGGGCTGACGTTCACCCGGAGTTTGCGGCCTCCGGTGAAGATGTCGGCGGTGCCGTCCTCGTTCGCCTGCAGGAAGACTCCGAAGCCGGCCGGCGGCTGCGCCAACCGGTCGACCTCCTCCTTGAGGGCCACGATCTGGTCGCGGGCCTCGCGGAGTGTGTTGGCCAGTCGCTCGTTCTGCGCGGACACGCCGGCCAGATTGGTCTGCAGCTCGACGATCCGCTCTTCGAGAATTCTCGTGTGCCGCGGAGAGTCGGCGAGCTTGCGTCGCAGGACGGCGATCTCCTGCTCAAGGTAGGCAATCTGTCCGGTCGGGTCGTCGGACCCGCGTCCCGGGCGGATGCCGCGGTTCATGTCGTCGTCGTGGGCTGCCACGGTCCTCACCTCCTCCAAGGGGAGCTGGACGCTTCCAGACCCTACCTGGGTGGGTGTCGATTGAAACCCCTAGATCACAAAGACGGTCGGGGTGTGTCCGATCTTCACCCTTGCGCTCTCCCTCACGCCGTGTGGATACCCACTCAACGTGATTAGGAAGCAGGCTGTTCCGACCCTGAGTGGTCAAATGCCGTCACGGCTGGCTGGAGTTGCGGCCGGCGGGGCGGAAACCGCCCACCGCGCGGAGGCGGGCGGCGGGGGTGCGACTCCGCGTGAGGAAGGGCGGCGGGCGGGGGTAGGCTCGATATGTCCAACACCCGTCGGAGCAGGAGAGATGAGCGTGCAGCAGGAAGCCGGGAGCGAGCCGCTGGAGGTCTGGATCGACCAGGACCTGTGTACCGGCGACGGCATCTGCGCGCAGTACGCGCCCGAGGTGTTCGAGCTGGACATCGACGGTCTGGCCTATGTGAAGGGCGCGGACGACGAGCTGCTGCAGGCTCCGGGGGCGACAACGGCCGTGCCGCTGCCGCTCCTCACCGATGTGGTGGACTCGGCGAAGGAGTGTCCGGGCGAGTGCATCCACGTCCGTCGGGTTTCGGACAGCGTCGAGGTGTACGGGCCTGACGCGGACTGACCGGCCGATGATCGCCCGGTGACCGGTTGCGTGCGATCCGCGGCTGTTGTCTGATATCTCACACGTGCGTCAGACGGCGTGTGCCCGCGCGGGGGCCGAGCGGACGAACGCGCCGTTGTCCCAGCGCCACTTCGCGTCCTCCTCGACGTCCGGGCAGCAACTGGGCACGTCGGTCGCGGAGTAGCCGAGGTAGGTGCTGGACACGGCACCGTCGGCCACGGCGAGGGCGGTGACCGTCCGGCGCTCCTCGGGGTCGATCAGCGTGGCCACCACGCGGGGCTTGTCACCGCTGCCGCGGGTCAGGACGTACACGCCGTCGGGCGGGGTGCCCATGGGGGCGTCGCAGTGCACCACGGCCACCGTCTCGGGCCGGCCGTCGCCGTCGAGGTCGCCGGTGGCCTTCTTCACCACGACGGGTTCGACCGAGGCGCAGTCCAGCGGGAAGGTCACGGCCGCGGGGTCGGGCGGGGCGGCCTGGGTCCTGGTGGTACCGGTCTCGGGGCCGGCCGCCTGGGCCGCCGTGGCGGCGTCGGGCTGCAGGACCGAGGAGAGGGCCACGACGGCGGAGACGGCGGTTGCGGTGGCGACCCAGTGGATCGGCCGGGTGCGCGTGTGCGCCAGATCCGGGACAACGGAGTGCTGCACGAGGAGTGTCTCCTGTGAGGGCTGTGCCGGTGGGGCTGGCCAGCATCGTGCCACACGTCACAGTGCGAGGGAACGGCGGGGTGGGTACTCGCGTTCGTTTCGGCCCCGGTCGGCTGGGTGGTGTTCGTGCCCTGTCAACGTGGCGACGCCGTGGCGGAGTTCCCTGGTGTACGGGGGAACTCCGCCACGGCGTCGTCGCGTTGGTACCGGTACCGGGCCGGGTCAGCGGCCGGCGCCTCCGCCGGCGTTGGGACCGTCGTAGTCCTCGCCGTAGGCGCCCTTGGCGGGGCGGCGGCGGCGCATGGGCGGCTCCACGCCGTCCGCGAGGCGGCGGGCGGTGAGCAGGAAGCCGGTGTGGCCGATCATCCTGTGGTCCGGGCGGACGGCCAGGCCCTCGACGTGCCAGTTGCGGATCATGGTCTCCCAGGAGGTCGGCTCGTTGAAGGAGCCGATCTCGCGGATGGACTCCACGGTCCGGGCGAGCTGGGTGGTGGTCGCCACGTAGCAGCAGAGGATGCCGCCGGGGACGAGCGCCTTGGAGACGGCCTCCAGGCACTCCCAGGGGGCGAGCATGTCGAGGATGACGCGGTCGACGTCGGTGTCGGACAGGTTGTCCTGGAGGTCGCCGACGGTGAGCTGCCAGGCGGGGTGGGGGCCGCCGAAGTAGCGCTCGACGTTGCCCCGCGCGATGTCGGCGAAGTCCTCGCGGCGCTCGTAGGAGTGCAGCATGCCCTGGTCGCCGATGGCGCGCAGCAGGAAGCTGCTCAGGGAGCCGGAGCCGACCCCGGCCTCCACGACGCGCGCGCCGGGGAAGATGTCGGCGAAGGCGAGGATCTGCCCCGCGTCCTTGGGGTAGACCACGGCGGCGCCGCGGGGCATGGACAGGACGTAGTCGGGGAGCAGGGGGCGCAGCGCGAGGTAGGCGACGTTCCCGGTGGTACGGACAACGCTGCCCTCGGGTGCGCCGATCAGTTCGTCGTGCGGGAAGGAACCCTTGTGGGTGTGGAAGTTCTTCCCGGCTTCGAGCGTGAACGTGTAGTGGCGGCCCTTGGGGTCGGTCAGCTGAACCTGGTCCCCGACCTTGAAGGGCCCGCGCCTGCGGGCGGCACCGGTCGGTTCGGACATGTGACCAGCCTACCGGCGTTTCGGTAGGGCGCCGACCACCGCTTCGGGAGGGCGGTGCGCTCGCTTCGGGAGGGCGGCGCGTTCAGCTGGGGCGGGCCATCGCCTTGACGAACGCCCGCTCGACGTCGGCGGCGGACAGGACGCCGTAGATCTCGCCGGTGTCCTCGGTCACGAGGTACTCGGTCGCGGGGGTCGCGCGCAGCACGTCGAGGAGTTCCTCGCCGGCCAGCTCGGCGGAGACGCGCATGCCGTCGGTGAGGTCCTGGGCGAGGCCGCCGACCGGGACCCAGGGGCGGCGGTGCTCGGGTACGCCGACGATGGCGGCCTCGCGGACCAGGGAGAGGGGGCTGCCGTCGCCGTCGACGACGACCAGGGCGCGGGCCCCGGCGGCGTTGGCGCGGCGCAGTGCCTCGGAGAGCGGGGTGTCGGTCTCCACGGGGACGGCCCGCCGGGTCAGGTTGCGGGCGCGCAGTTCGGGGAGGTGTTCGCGCAGGCGGGCCATGCGGAGGCTGTTGCCTGCGCCGGTCCAGATGATCGCGGCGAGGATCGCGGCCAGCAGGGCGTCCATGACGGTGTCCATGCCGACGTTGTCCACGGCGTCGGAGCCGAGCGCCCCGGACTGGGTGAACAGGGGCAGGCCGATCAGGACGGAGAGGGCGAGGGCGCGGCCGACCCAGGCGGCGGCGACGGTTCCGCTCATCGGCTTGCCGGTGATCTTCCAGACGACGGCTCGGAGCATGCGGCCGCCGTCGAGGGGGAGGCCGGGGAGGAGGTTGAAGGCGGCCACGATGAGGTTGGAGATCATCAGGCCGGCCAGCAGGACGCCGGGGACGGTGCCGGGTTCCACGGGCTGCAGAGCCACGTAGAAGACGCCGGCGAGGACGAGGGAGAGCAGGGGGCCGACGAAGGCCAGGACGAACTCCCGGCCGGGGGTCTCGGCTTCCTTCTCGATCTCGGAGACGCCGCCGAAGAACTGGAGCTGGATGCGGCGGACCGGGAGTTTGAAACGGAGGGCGGCGACGGTGTGGGCCAGCTCGTGGACGAGGACGGAGGCGTAGAAGGCGACCGCGAAGAAGAGGGAGACCAGGTAGCGGGCGGCGCCCAGTTCGGGCAGGACCCGGTCGAGCTGGCCGCCGAAGACCCAGGTGATCAGGGCGGCGACCAGGAACCAGCTGGGGGCGACGTAGACGGGGACGCCGAAGGGGCGGCCCATCAGCAGGCCGCCACCGGGTTCGCGCCGGCGGCGGGAGCGACCGGAGCCGGTGGCGGAGCGGGCGTGGGAGCGGGGGGTGTCGGGGTCGTGGGGAGGGTGAGTCGTGCGGGGGGTGTGGGATGTGTGAGGGTCGGGAGCGCTGGCGGGTCCGGTGGTGCCACTGGGGCCACTGGGGCCACTGGGGCCGGACGTACCAGGCGTACCGGACGTGCCGCTCTCGCCGGTCGCATCGGACGTGTCCGGCGTCTGGCTGGCCGGGACGTCCGCCTCCCCGGGCACGTGCTCGCCGGGAGATGCGGGCTCGGCGGTGGGCGCGGCTGCGGTGTCGACCTCCGGGGCCCGGTCGGGGCGTGCGGGGTCGGAGGCACGGGCCGCAGACCCTGCGTGGTGCTCGGCCGACTCGTCGCTGCCGGACCGCGGCTGCCCGCTCCCGCCGCTCACGTCCACGGTTTCCCCTCGCTCGAAGCGTCTCCCGCGCCTGCCGGGCGGAAGGGTCTCATGTCGATGGTATGCGGCCGTCGCGTCCCGTTCCGCCCCGGCACCCCCGGGTTCCCCCTCCGTCGCGGACGTCACGCTCCGCGGCAGGGTCACTGTCAGTGGCGGGCCGTAGGGTCTGAGCCATGGAGACGAGCATCGAGGGTGTGGCGGCGGGTCCGGACGGTCCCGTGCCGCCGGTGACGGACGGCGAGGGCGGGGTGGCCGCGGGAGCCGCGGCGCCTGCCCCGCCCGCGACCGGGGCCGGACCGGCGGCCGTACCCGCCGCCTCGGAGCCACCGACGCCGACGGCTGCACCGGCGCCCACGCCGACACCCACCCCCACTCCCACACCGGCTCCGTCGTCATCTCCGTCACCGGCATCTCCGTCACCGTCAGACGGACAGTTCCCGGCAGCCACCCCTCGTCGTGCCCCCGTCGCCCCCGCCTCGCTCTCGCCCTCCCGGGCGGGGGACTTCATGCAGTGTCCGCTGCTGTACCGGTTCCGGGTGATCGACCGGCTGCCGGAGAAGCCGAGCGAGGCTGCCACCCGGGGAACGCTGGTCCACGCGGTGCTGGAGCGGCTCTTCGACGCTCCGGCGGCCGAGCGCACCCCACCGCGGGCCAAGGCGCTCGTGCCGGGGCAGTGGGACCGGCTGCGGGAGACCCGGCCGGAGGTCGTGGAGCTGTTCGCCGACGACCCGGACGGCGAGCGGCTCGCGCGCTGGCTCGGCGAGGCGGAGCGGCTCGTGGAGCGGTGGTTCACGCTGGAGGACCCGAGCCGGCTGGAGCCGGCCGAACGGGAGCTGTTCGTCGAGACGGAGCTGGAGTCGGGGCTGCGCCTGCGCGGCAT
Source organism: Streptomyces sp. CRN 30 (assembly GCF_034105845.1). Taxonomy (NCBI): domain Bacteria; kingdom Bacillati; phylum Actinomycetota; class Actinomycetes; order Kitasatosporales; family Streptomycetaceae; genus Streptomyces; species Streptomyces sp. CRN 30. The sequence goes on from NZ_JAVRHI010000164.1 coordinate 17,884, forward strand.
CATCGACCGGGTCGACGTGGCGCCCACGGGCGAGGTGCGGATCGTCGACTACAAGACGGGCAAGGCGCCGCGGCCGGAGTACTCCGAGAGCGCGCTGTTCCAGATGAAGTTCTACGCCCTGGTGGTGTGGCGGCTGAAGCAGGTCGTGCCCCGGCGGCTGCAACTGGTCTACCTGGGCAGCGGAGACGTGCTGACGTACGACCCGGTCCCCGCCGACCTGGAGCGGGTCGAGCGCAAGCTGCTGGCGCTGTGGGAGGCGATCCGGCTGGCGACGGAGACGGGCGAGTGGCGGCCGCGGCCCACGAAGCTCTGCGGCTGGTGCGACCACCAGGCGCACTGCCCGGAGTTCGGCGGCACTCCCCCGCCCTACCCGCTCCCGGTGGTGGCGGCCGGCGGCGGCCGGGCGTAGCGCCCCTCCCGTGTCCCGGCCTGTGCCCCGGCCGCGTTCCGCGCCAGGGGCACAGGGCAGAATGGGGCCGGACTAGCGAAGGAGACTTACGTGGCCATCCGTGTCCTACTGGTCGACGACCAGCCGCTGCTGCGTACGGGCTTCCGGATGATCCTGGAGGCCGAGCAGGACATCGCGGTCGTCGGCGAGGCCGGGGACGGCCTCCAGGCACTGGACCAGGTGCGGGCGCTCCAGCCCGACGTGGTCCTGATGGACATCCGTATGCCCCGGATGGACGGTGTGGAGGCGACCCGGCAGATCACCGGTCCCGGCCGGGACGGCCCGGCGAAGGTGCTGGTGCTGACCACCTTCGACCTCGACGAGTACGTGGTGGAGGCGCTGCGGGCGGGGGCCAGCGGCTTCCTGCTGAAGGACGCCCCGGCCAATGAACTGGTGCAGGCGATCCGGGTGGTCGCGGCCGGTGAGGCGATGCTCGCGCCGAGCATCACCAAGCGGCTGCTCGACAAGTACGCCACGCATCTGCCCTCGGGTGAGGAGCCGGTCCCGGACACCCTGCACACGCTGACCGAGCGTGAGGTGGAGGTGCTGAAGCTGGTGGCGCGGGGGCTGTCCAACGCGGAGATCGCCGCGGACCTGTTCGTCAGCGAGACGACCGTGAAGACGCACGTGGGTCATGTGCTGACCAAGCTGGGGCTGCGCGACCGGGTGCAGGCCGCGGTGTACGCGTACGAGAGCGGTCTGGTCCGTCCCGGCGCGCAGTAGCGGCGCCGGGTCGCGTACCCGCGCAAGCAGGCTCGGGAGCACACCTCACGGCACGCGCAAGAGGGCGCCCCTCCCCCGGAGTTCCGGGAGAGGGGCGCCCTTCGGTGTGCGGGGCGGGTCAGTCGCTGACGCCGCGGCCGAGCTCCCAGAGCTGGAGCGAGGAGGAGGAGTTGAGGACGTACGAGGTGCCCGTGATGTCGTCGCGGGTGGCGACGTACTGCTTGCCCTGCCAGAGCGGGAGCAGCGGCACGTCGTCGGCGATGATGTCCTGGATGTCCGTGAGGCTCTCGGCGGCGGACAGCCGGTCGGCCTCGCGGCGGGACTCCGGGATCAGGTTGTTGATGATCTTGCTGTTGGCGTACGGGGAGTTCAGCGTGTTGCCCTTGTCGAGGAAGGGCGCGATGAAGCTGTCGGCGTCGGGGAAGTCAGGGAACCAGCCCATGCCGTAGACGTCGTACTTGCCGTCCTGCTCGGCCGGGCGGAAGGTCTCCCAGGGCGTGCCCTTGATGTCGATGTCGAAGAGGCCGCTGTCGTTGAGCTGCTTCTGGAGCTGCTCGAACTCCTTCTTCGTCGCCGAGCCGTAGTGGTCGGTGGTGTAGTGCATGGTCAGCTTGACCGGGGTGGTGACGCCGGCCTGCTCAAGGAGCGTCTTGGCCTTGTCGTCGCTGGGGTCGCCGTACTTGTTGAAGAACGAGTTGGAGTGGCCCGTGACGGTGGCCGGGACCATCGAGTACAGGGGCTCGGCCTGGGAGCCGTAGACGTCCGAGACGAGCTGGCTGCGGTTGATGATCTGGGCCATGGCCTGGCGGACGGCCTTGTCCTTGACCGTCGCGGCCTCGGTGTTGAAGCCGAGGTAGCGGATCTCCAGACCGGCGACCTCGACCACGTCGACGTCGCCGCCGGAGGTCTCGGAGAGCTTGTCGATCTGCTCCGGCGTCATCGCGCGGGTCATCAGGTCGATGTCGCCCTTGTCGAGGTCGGTGCCCATGGTCTCGGCGTCCTCGTAGGAGACCATCTGGACCTTGTCGTTGTTCACCGTGAGGCTCCCCGTGTAGTTGGGGTTCTTGGTGAACACGGCCTTGGCCAGGGTGTCTCCGTCGGCCTCCGCCTTGAAGGTGTAGGGGCCGGAGCCGGAGATCTCGAAGCCGTCGCGGAGCTTGTCCTTCGCGTAGTCGTCCGGGTCGACGATGCCGGCGACCGGGGTGGACAGCTTGAACGGGAAGGTGGCGTCCGCGGTGTTGAGGTGGAAGATCACCTCGCGGTCGCCCTGCGTCTCGACGGTGTCGACGGTGGAGAGCAGCGAGGCGACGCCGCTCTCGGAGTTGATGGCGATGGCCCGCTCGATGGAGTACTTCACGTCGGCCGCGGTGATGGGGTCGCCGTCGGCGAACTTCAGGCCGTCGCGCAGCGTGCAGGAGTAGCGCTCGTTGCCGGTGTCGGTGAAGCCGCACTGCTCGGCGGCCTCGGGCACCGGGTCGCCGTCGCCGCGGGGCTGCACCATCAGCGTCTGCATGGTCTGCCGCAGGATGTTCCACGTGCCGACGTCGTAGGCGAACGCCGGGTCGAGGGGCGCGGGGTCGTCCTTCGAGAGGCTGAACCGGTCCGTGGTGCCGACGACGATCGCGTCTCCGCCGCCACTGCCGCCGTCGGACCCGCCGCACGCGGCGAGCACCGGCGCGAGCAGGCCGACTACGGCCGGCAGCACCAAAGTCTTACGGTTCATGCTCGGGTTTCTCCAGGGCTGTCGAGTCCGGGTATCCCGCCCGCTGGGGTGTCGCGGCGGAACACGGGGGTAGGTGGCGAGGTTCTCGCGACGAGATTAGTCCGCGCCCGCACGGACGTTCGCAGCCGCCGGAGTTGAGGACCCATCACGCAGTGAAACCGGGTGCGGACAGACCGAAAACCCGACACCGGAAGGATTCGTGCACGGTTTCACCAATCGGGACACATGGGCACGCCCATGACCCCGGAAGGCCGTTCGACAGCACACGCACAGCTGTCTGTCGACCCCGTCGGCGGTGGCGAACGTCACAGATGGGCCGAGGTGGGCGGTGGTAGGAACGCGACGCAGCGCAGTCGTCCGTCATCCCGCCGTCATCAGTCCGCGCAAGAATGTCAGGTTGACTTCTTCCAGGGAGGTCACGACGGTGCGCCGCTCGGCCGGGGTGATGGGGGCGACCGACGGCACGGCGACGACGTGGCAGCCCGCGGCCTCGGCGGCGGCGACGCCGGTGGCGGTGTCCTCGACGACGGCGCATCTGCCGGGTTCCGCGCCGAGTCCGGTGGCGGCGGTCAGGTAGGGGTCCGGGTGCGGCTTGGTGCGCGGCACCTCGTCGCCGGCGACCGTGAGCGCGAAGTGGTGGGCGCCGAGGGTGGTGAGGACCCGGTCGATGATGCGCCGGTGCGAGGCGGAGACCAGGGCGGTGGGAACGCGGTGCTCGTGCAGCTCGGCCAGGAGGCGGCGGGCGCCCGGCATGAGCGGCAGGGCTTCGCCGATGCGCTTCTCGAACCCTTCGTTGAGCAGCACGGTCAGCTCGGCCAGCGTGATGTCGGCGCCCGTGGCCTCGATCAGGAAGCCCGCGCTGCGGCTCATGGGCCCGCCGACCACGACGTGGCGCCAGGAGTCGTCCAGGGTGTGCCCGAGGCCCGCGAAGACCTCGGCCTCGACATCCCACCAGAACCCCTCGGTGTCCACCAGGGTGCCGTCCATGTCCAGCAGCACGGCCTGCAGGGCGTTGCCTTCGGCCGGACGGATCGCGAGCGCGGGGACCGTACTGGTCATCCACCTACCTCCTTGAGGGACGATCAGGCCGGTTCCCGGAAGAGGGAACCGGCCTGCAGTGGACCGACCAGTGTACGTCGCCCGCGGCGAACCCGCCCGGGAAGGGATCAGCGGGCGTTGAAGTACTTCGCCTCGGGGTGGTGGAGGACGATGGCATCCGTGGACTGCTCGGGGTGGAGCTGGAACTCCTCGGAGAGGTGGACGCCGATCCGCTCCGGCTCCAGCAGGGCCGCGATCTTCGCGCGGTCCTCCAGGTCGGGGCAGGCGCCGTAGCCGAGGGAGAAGCGGGCACCCCGGTACTTCAGCTCGAACATGCCCTCGATGCGGTCGGGGTCCTCGGCGGAGAAGCCCAGCTCGGAGCGGACGCGGGCGTGCCAGTACTCGGCGAGGGCCTCGGCCAGCTGCACGGACAGGCCGTGGAGTTCGAGGTAGTCGCGGTAGGCGTTGGCCTCGAACATCCGGGCGGTCTCCTCGCCGATGCGGGAGCCGACGGTGACGACCTGGAAGCCGACGACGTCGATCTCGCCGGACTCCTCCGGGCGGAAGAAGTCGGCGAGGCAGAGCCGGCGGCCGCGGCGCTGGCGCGGGAAGGTGAACCGGGTGCGCTCGTTGCCGGCGTCGTCCAGGACGATCAGGTCGTCGTCCTTGGAGACGCAGGGGAAGTAGCCGTAGACCACGGCCGCCTCAAGCAGGTTGTCCGTCTGGAGCCGGTCCAGCAGGCCGCGCAGCCGGGGGCGGCCCTCGCTCTCGACCAGTTCCTCGTAGGAGGGTCCGGCGCCGGTGCGGGCCTGCTTGAGCCCCCACTGGCCCTTGAAGAGGGCGCCCTCGTCGAGCCAGGAGGCGTACTCCTTGAGCTGGATGCCCTTGATGACGCGGGTGCCCCGGAACGGCGGCTCGGGGACGGGGTTGTCGACGGCGACGTCGGAGCGGACGTGTCCGGCCTCGGGGCGCTCCTCGACCGCGACCGTGGCGGCCCGGACCCGGCGCTGCTTCAGTTCGGGGAGCTTGGCGCCCGGGACGCCGCGCTTGATGCCGATCAGGGCGTCCATCAGCCGCAGTCCCTCGAAGGCGTCGCGCGCGTAGCGCACCTCGCCCTCGTAGACCTCGTGCAGGTCCTGTTCGACGTAGGCGCGGGTCAGGGCGGCGCCGCCGAGGATGACCGGGAAGTCGGCGGCCATGCCGCGCTGGTTCAGCTCCTCCAGGTTCTCCTTCATGATCACCGTGGACTTCACCAGCAGGCCGGACATGCCGATGACGTCGGCGCGGTGTTCCGCGGCGGCCTCCAGGATCGCGGAGACGGGCTGCTTGATGCCGAGGTTGACGACGTTGTAGCCGTTGTTGGACAGGATGATGTCGACGAGGTTCTTGCCGATGTCGTGGACGTCGCCGCGGACCGTGGCCAGGACGATGGTGCCCTTGCCGTCCTCGTCGGTCTTCTCCATGTGCGGTTCCAGGTGGGCCACCGCGGTCTTCATCACCTCGGCGGACTGGAGGACGAACGGCAGCTGCATCTGGCCGGAGCCGAACAGCTCGCCGACGACCTTCATGCCCTCCAGGAGGACCTCGTTGACGATCTGCAGGGCGGGGCGGGCCTGGAGGGCCGCGTCCAGGTCGGCCTCCAGACCGTTGCGCTCGCCATCGATGATGCGCCGCTGGAGCCGCTCCTCCAGCGGCAGGGCGGCCAGTTCCTCGGCCTTGGAGGCGCGCAGCGACTTGGCGGTCGCGCCCTCGAAGAGGGCCATCAGCTTCTGCAGCGGGTCGTAGCCCTCGGAGCGGCGGTCGTAGATCAGGTCCAGGGCGGTGGTGACCTGCTCGTCGTCGAAGCGGGCGATGGGGAGGATCTTCGAGGCGTGCACGATCGCCGAGTCGAGGCCGGCCTTGACGCACTCGTCGAGGAAGACGGAGTTGAGCAGGATGCGGGCGGCCGGGTTGAGGCCGAAGGAGATGTTGGACAGGCCGAGGGTGGTCTGCACGTCGGGGTGGCGGCGCTTGAGTTCGCGGATGCCCTCGATGGTGGCGATGCCGTCCTTGCGGGACTCCTCCTGGCCGGTGCAGATGGTGAAGGTCAGGCAGTCGACGAGGATGTCCTCCTCGCGGATGCCCCAGTTGCCGGTGAGGTCGGCGATGAGCCGCTCGGCGATCTCGACCTTCTTCTCGGCGGTGCGGGCCTGGCCCTCCTCGTCGATGGTCAGCGCGATCAGCGCGGCGCCGTGCTCCTGGGCGAGCCGGGTGACCTTGGCGAACCGGGACTCGGGGCCGTCGCCGTCCTCGTAGTTGACCGAGTTGATGACCGCGCGGCCGCCGAGCTTCTCCAGGCCCGCGCGGACGACGGGGACCTCGGTGGAGTCGAGGACGATCGGGAGGGTGGAGGCGGTGGCGAACCGGCCGGCCAGTTCCTCCATGTCGGCGACGCCGTCGCGGCCGACGTAGTCCACGCAGAGGTCCAGCATGTGGGCGCCCTCGCGGATCTGGTCCCGGGCCATCTCCACGCAGTCGTCCCAGCGGCCCGCCAGCATCGCCTCGCGGAACTTCTTGGAGCCGTTGGCGTTGGTGCGCTCGCCGATCGCCAGGTAGGAGGTGTCCTGGCGGAAGGGGACCGACTGGTAGAGGGAGGCGGCGCCGGGCTCGGGGCGGGGGTCGCGCGCGGTCGGGGTGGTCCCGCGGACGCGTTCGACGACCTGCCGCAGGTGCTCGGGGGTCGTGCCGCAGCAGCCGCCGACCAGGGACAGGCCGTACTCGCGGACGAACGTCTCCTGCGCGTCGGCCAGCTCGGGGGCGGACAGCGGGTAGTGGGCGCCGTCCTTGCCGAGGACGGGCAGTCCGGCGTTGGGCATGCAGGACAGCGGGATGCGGGAGTGCCGGGCCAGGAAGCGCAGGTGCTCGCTCATCTCGGCGGGGCCGGTCGCGCAGTTCAGGCCGATCATGTCGATGCCCAGCGGCTCCAGCGCGGTCAGGGCCGCGCCGATCTCGGAGCCGAGCAGCATGGTGCCGGTGGTCTCGACGGTCACGGAGACGATCACCGGCAGGCCGAGGCCGAGGGCGTCCAGGGCGCGGCGGGCGCCGAGCACGGCCGACTTGGTCTGGAGCAGGTCCTGGGTGGTCTCGATCAGCAGGGCGTCCGCGCCGCCGGCGACGAGGCCCTCGGCGTTTCGCTGGTAGGCGTCGCGGAGCACCTGGTACGGGGCGTGGCCGAGGGTGGGCAGCTTGGTGCCGGGGCCCATGGAGCCCAGGACCCAGCGCTGCCGGCCGTCCCGCGCGGCGAACTCGTCGGCGACCTCGCGGGCGACCCGGGCGCCGGCCTCGGACAGCTCGTGGACGCGGTGCGCGATGTCGTACTCGGCGAGGGCGGAGTGGTTGGCGCCGAAGGTGTTGGTCTCGACGCAGTCCACGCCGACCGCGAAGTACTCCTCGTGGACCGAGCGGACGATGTCGGGCCGGGTCAGGCTGAGGACCTCGTTGCACCCTTCGAGCTGCTGGAAGTCGTCCAGGGTGGGGTTCTGCGCCTGGAGCATGGTGCCCATCGCGCCGTCGGCGACCACCACGCGGGTGGCGAGCGCCTCGCGCAGGGCGGTGACACGGGTCCGGGTGTCGGCGGACGGGGTGGACGGCGACGAGGCCATGAACGGGCTCCCTAGGATGCGACGGCTGTCGGCTTTGCGGCTTCCCGGGGGCATCGGTTTCGGACGCTCCGGGAGGGCGCACGCCGCAAGGGTAGCCGGGAGAGGGGTCCTGTGGTCAGACCGTCCACGGGACGGACGAGGATGGGGCGTGGCGCCGAAGGGGCCCGTCGCGCGCGGCCGCGGGGGCCGGGGGGTGTCACAGTTGCGGGTCGACCGTTGGCGAGAGGTCGGCATGGACCGGTACTGTTCGACATTGCCGAACAGTGGAAGTGACGTCGCACGTCGACGGTAGGACGAGACGGAGGCGCAACGGCGATGGCACGGAACATCCAGTCGCTCGAACGGGCGGCCGCCATGCTGCGGCTGCTCGGGGGCGGCGAGCGACGGCTCGGCCTCTCGGACATCGCCTCGTCGCTGGGCCTGGCCAAGGGCACCGCCCACGGCATCCTGCGCACCCTCCAGCAGGAGGGCTTCGTCGAGCAGGACGCCGCCTCCGGGCGGTACCAGCTGGGGGCGGAGCTGCTGCGGCTCGGCACGACCTATCTGGACGTGCACGAGCTGCGGGCGCGCGCCCTGGTGTGGACGGACGACCTGGCCCGCTCCAGCGGCGAGAGCGTCCACCTGGGCGTGCTGCACCAGCAGGGCGTGCTGATCGTGCACCACGTCTTCCGGCCCGACGACAGCCGGCAGGTGCTGGAGATCGGCGCGATGCAGCCGCTGCACTCGACGGCGCTGGGCAAGGTGCTCTCCGCCTACGACCCGGTGGCGCACAGCGAGGCGCTGGACACCGAGCGCCGGGCCTTCACCGACCGCACCGTCTGCGAGCCGGCCGCCTTCGAGCACGTGCTGGACATGACACGCGCGCGGGGGTACGCCGCCGATGTCGAGGAGACCTGGGAGGGCGTGGCGTCCATCGCCGCCCCGATCCACGACCGGCGGCGCATGCCGGTCGGCTCGGTCGGCATCACGGGCGCGGTGGAGCGGCTCTGCCGGGAGGGTGAGCTGCGCCCGGAACTGGTCGCGGCGGTCCGCGACTGCGCCCGCGCGGTCTCGCGGGACCTGGGCGCCGGGCGTTTCTGAGGCCCGGACAGGGCAGGTGGGACCGGGACGCCGGAGCGGCGTTCCGGTCTTCGGCCTACCCTGAGGAACAGGGCGAATGCCGCCAAAAAAGACAAGCGACCACAGACCCTGCCGGAAGATCGACAGAAACGATCGATCAAAAGCGTTCGTGTTTTCGATAACAGGACTCTTGACTCACGCGCGACGTCGGGATGAGACTCCGTCCATCGGTCGGCATTGTCGAACACCTACCGGCAATACGCGCTAGAGTGGACGACGCCAGAGGCCGGCATCGCTCTCATTCCCTGAGGGCGCCAGAACACCCGGACGGACCCGGGGGTTCGGCTAACCCTGGACGAAGGACAAAGGAGTCGCGGGTGTCCAGCTCCGACATCTTCATCGGCGAGACCATCGGTACCGCCATACTCATCCTGCTCGGCGGCGGTGTCTGCGCCGCCGTCACCCTGAAGGCCTCCAAGGCACGCAATGCCGGGTGGGTCGCCATCG
>NZ_JAVRHI010000165.1:0-8679 GCF_034105845.1 Streptomyces sp. CRN 30
GAGCTGGTTCATGCCGCGCTCGAGGCCGCGCCGCGCCTCCTCGTCGAACGCGATGATCTTGGCCATGTGAAGTGGTCCCTCCAGGACTGGGGGTGATTCCTTCGGACCGCGCCCGCGCCCGCGACGGACGGCTCGCCGGCCTCGTGGTTCCTTGCCCCACCCGGCCTGCGGGCCTCACCGACCCGGTCCTTCGTTGTCACTCTCACCTTCAGAGTGCTAACGCAATGATTAGCACTCGACCCATGAGAGTGCAAGGTGCTTCCGTACGGCGGGGTCGTCGGACGGGCACCTCCGGGGCGTCCGCGAGCGGCCTCCCGGAGCGGCTCCGGGCAGGACGAAGGGCCCGTACCCCCGGTGCCCCGTGGGATACGAGCCCTTCGAAGACGAACGCAGAACGCCCAGGCGAGGACGTCGCTACGATGCGGCCGGCGCGCTTCAGACGGCCACGCGGACCATGTCCGCCTGCGGCCCCTTCTGGCCCTGCGAGATCTCGAACTCGACCCGCTGCCCCTCTTCCAGAGTGCGGTAACCGTCCATCTGGATCGCGCTGTAGTGGACGAATACATCCGCACCACCGTCGACCGCGATGAAGCCGTACCCCTTCTCCGCGTTGAACCACTTGACGGTGCCCTGAGCCATGCCTAACTCCCCTATTACTGGCCCTTGCGCAGATCCGCACTTCGCGGATCCGGGTCAGACCTCACCCCCCAACGGTTGGGGGTGTGCGCCGGAACGCGTCGACCGCGGCTGAATGTATCTGCCCAACTGCCGTCTGCAACAGGTCAATCGGACGAGAATTCTGGACACCGGCGGTCGGTAATGTACGGAGAATTCCCTCGAATGCAGGGCAAGTCGGGCCTGACAAAGGGAACAAAACACGCAAAAGCCCTGCACACTTTGGCTGCATCGCGTCGGGCAGGAACCCGGGAACTCATATGCGCCGACTCCGCATCTCATGTGAGAAACGAACCGGGTTCCCCAACTGTACCGTGCTCAACCATGCAGAATTGCCCCCTCCGTTTCTCTTACGGAAGGGGCAATTCCGGAAACTCTCGGTCACCCGAGTTACCAGTGATAATGATCAGCCGCCGGCGACGGCCGGAATGATCGAAACGCCCGCCCCGTCGGGGGTCGCCGTCTCCAGGCCCTGCTCGAAACGGACGTCGTCGTCGTTGACGTACACGTTCACGAAACGGCGCAGCTTGCCCTGGTCGTCCAGGACGCGGGCGCCGATGCCCGTGTGGTTCTTCTCCAGGTCGGCGAGGACCTCGGCGAGCGTCGTTCCCTCGGCGCTCACCTCCGCCTTGCCGCCGGTGTAGGTGCGCAGGATCGTGGGGATGCGGACGGTGACGCTCATGGGTGGAACCTCCTGAAGCTGGTGGGGCGGCGCCCCCGAGGGCGCGAAGTCGTGTGAAGGGGCGGCCGGGCGGAGCGGCTACGCGAGACCGGCCTCGTGGAACGCGTCGAGGCTGGGGCGGATCGTCGCGGTGAGCCCGGTGTCGGCCACCGCGTCCAGCGTCTTGAGGCCGTCGCCGGTGTTGAGGACGACGGTCGTCTTCTCCGGGTCGAGCAGACCGCTCTTGATCAGCTTGCGGGTGACACCGACGGTCACCCCGCCCGCCGTCTCGGCGAAGATGCCCTCGGTGCGTGCGAGCAGCTTGATCGCGTCCACGATCTCCGCGTCGTCCACGTCCTCCACCGCACCGCCCGTACGGCGCGCGATGTCGAGGACGTAGGGGCCGTCGGCCGGGTTGCCGATGGCGAGCGACTTGGCGATGGTGTCCGGCTTCTGCGGACGGACGACGTCGTGGCCGTCCTTGTAGGCCACCGACACCGGCGAGCAGCCCTCGGCCTGCGCGCCGAAGATCCTGTACGGCCGGTCCTCGACGAGCCCGAGCCTGATGAGCTCCTGCAGCCCCTTGTCGATCTTCGTGAGCTGGGAGCCGGAGGCGATCGGGACGACGATCTGGTCGGGGAGCTTCCAGCCGAGCTGCTCGCAGATCTCGTACGCCAGCGTCTTGGAGCCCTCGGCGTAGTACGGCCGCAGGTTGACGTTGACGAAGCCCCAGCCCTCGCCCGCCGGGTCGCCGATGAGCTCGGAGCAGAAGCGGTTGACGTCGTCGTAGTTGCCCTCGATGCCGACGAGGTCACCGCCGTAGACGGCGGCCATGACGACCTTGCCCTGCTCCAGGTCGTGCGGGATGAACACGCAGGAGCGGAAGCCGGCCCGGGCGGCGGCCGCGCCGACGGCGCCGGCCAGGTTGCCCGTGGAGGAGCAGGAGAGGGTGGTGAAGCCGAAGGCGCGCGCGGCCTCCAGGGCCTGGGCGACGACCCGGTCCTTGAAGGAGTGGGTCGGGTTGCCGGAGTCGTCCTTCACGTAGAGCCCACCGGTCACACCGAGCTCACGGGCCAGATTGTCGGCCTTGACGAGCTTGGTCCAGCCGGGGTTGAGGTTCGGCTTCCCGGCTACGTCGGCCGGGACGGGCAGCAGGGGCGCGTAACGCCAGATGTTCGCGGGGCCGGACTCGATGCGCCGGCGCAGTTCCTCGGTGTCGTACGCGGAGAAGTCGTAGGCGATCTCCAGCGGTCCGAAGCATTCCTCGCAGGCGAAGACCGGGCCGAGCGGGACGCGGTGGCCGCACTCGCGACAGGACAGCGCGGCGGCGGGGCCGAGATCCACGGGGGAGGGGGTGGTGACACCGGATTCGGTGGTGCTTGCAACTGTCTGCGCAGCCATGGAGGCGAGGCCCTTTCTCCTCATCTTCCTCACGACGCACTTCGCCGTGAGACGGATTTGGCACCTTCCCTAGCCGGGAGCCCCGCGGAGTCGATCAACAGTCGCCAATGACCGTCAGTGATCGCTACGAGAGCCGGCTGGAGGGTTGCCGGGGCTTCAACGGGCCGTGTCCCTCTGCCCCTCTGGATGAGCGGTATTCGGTTGTGAACAGCGGTGACCCCCGACATGCGATGGTCATCCGCGTTGTTCAAGACTGTAACCGACGGCCAGGACAGTTGAGGGAGTCGTCCGCACCGCGAGATGGATCACACGTACGTCCTGTGTGATCGAAAAAGGGAGGAGCCGCAGGCTGTGCTGGAAGAAGTCGAGCGCTGGCTGAGCACCCGCTCCTGGTCCGTGAACGACCGCCCGCTGCACCGGGTCATGGCCGCGAAACGGGCCACGGGCCAGTCGGTCAGTGTCGTCCTGCCCGCGCTCAACGAGGAGGCGACGGTCGGCGGGATCGTCGCCGCGATCCGCCGTGACCTCGTGGAGCGCACCCCGCTCGTCGACGAGATCGTCGTCGTCGACTCGGGGTCGACCGACCGCACCTCGGAGGTGGCCGCCGCGGCGGGCGCGAGAGTCGTCCACCGCGACGCGATCCTGCCCCGGCTGCCGGCCGTGCCCGGCAAGGGCGAGGTGCTGTGGCGCTCCCTGCTCGTCACCCACGGGGACATCGTCTGTTTCGTCGACGCGGACCTCAGGGAGTTCTCGTCCGACTTCGTCCTGGGCATCGTGGGCCCGCTGCTCACCGACCCCGGCGTCGACCTGGTCAAGGCGATGTACGACCGGCCGCTCACCTCCTCCGCCGGCCTTCCGGCCGGGCAGGGCGGCCGGGTCACCGAGCTGATGGCCCGCCCGCTGCTCAACATGCACTGGCCGCAGCTCGCGGGCTTCGTCCAGCCGCTCGGCGGCGAGTACGCGGCCCGCCGCTCGCTCCTGGAGCGGCTGCCGTTCCCGGTCGGGTACGGCGTGGAGCTGGGCATGCTGGTCGACGCGCTGCACCTGGTGGGCCTGGACGCCCTCGCCCAGGTCGACGTGGGTGTCCGCCTCCACCGCCACCAGGACGGGCAGGCGCTCGGCCGGATGGCCGCCGCGATCTACCGCACGGCCCAGCTGCGGCTGGCCCGCGGCCACCTCGTCCGCCCCGCGCTCACCCAGTTCGAGCGGGGCGAGGACGGCTTCGAGCCGCGCACCTACTCGGTGGACACCGAGGAGCGGCCGCCGATGGCGGAGATCGAGGAGTACGCGGCGCGCAGAGCGGCGTAGGCGGCGGGCCGCCGTGGAGGGGATGTATACGGATGAGACATACGTTTGAGTCTTCCGGCCTCGGGCTAGGTTGAGGCGTATGGCTTCCGCAGCAACCTCCACCGGCGCCCGCGTCCTCGTCGCGTCCAACCGCGGCCCCGTCTCGTACACGCTCGACGAGTCGGGCGACCTCTCCGCCAGACGTGGCGGCGGCGGCCTGGTGTCCGGCCTGTCGGCGATCGGCCCGGACGCCGACGCCGTATGGGTGTGCGCGGCACTGGGCGACGGCGACCGCGAGGCGGTACGGCGCACCGGCGGCGCCCTGTCCCCCGACGACACCGGCGGTCAGCGCGTCCGCATGCTGGACATCGCCGCCGACGTGCACGCCGACGCGTACAACGGCGTCGCCAACTCGGTGCTCTGGTTCATCCACCACATGCTGTACCAGACGCCGCTGGAACCGGTCTTCGACGGCGAGTTCCGGCGGCAGTGGGCCTCGTACGAGGCGTACAACCGCGCGTTCGCCGAGGCGCTCGCCGAGGAGGCGGGCGAGGGCGCGTCGGTGCTCGTGCAGGACTACCACCTGGTGCTGGTGCCCCGGATGCTCCGCGAGCTCCGCCCCGACCTGCGCATCGGGCACTTCTCGCACACGCCGTGGGCCCCGCCGGAGTACTTCCGGCTGCTGCCCGACGACATCGCGGCGCAGGTACTCAGCGGCATCCTCGGCGCGGACCGGGCGGCGTTCCTCACCCAGCGGTGGGCGGACGCGTTCACGGAGTGCTGCCACGCGGTGCTCGGGCCCGGTATCCCCTCGGGCACGCGCATCGGGGTGCACGGACTGGGCGCCGACGCGGACTTCCTGCGCGGGCGTGCGCACGAGACGGACGTGGACGAGCGGATCGCGGCGCTCCGGGAGCAGATCGGCACGGCGCCGGACGGCAGCCCGCGGAAGACGGTCGTCCGGGTGGACCGGACCGAGCTGTCCAAGAACATCGTGCGCGGGCTGCTGGCGTACCGGCACCTGCTGGAGACCAGGCCCCAGTGGCGCGAGCGGGTGGTGCACGTGGCGTTCGCGTACCCGTCCCGCCAGGACCTCGCCGTCTACCGCGACTACACCGCCGAGGTGCAGCGCGTGGCCGACGAGATCAACTCCCAGTACGCGACGCCGGGCTGGACCCCGGTGGTGCTGCACGTCCAGGACGACTTCGCGCGCTCGCTCGCCTCGTACCGGCTGGCGGACGTGGCGCTGGTCAACCCCATCCGGGACGGCATGAACCTGGTCGCCAAGGAGGTGCCGGTCGTCTCCGACGCGGGCTGCGCGCTGGTGCTGTCGCGGGAGGCGGGCGCGTTCGAGGAGCTGGGCGAGGACGCGGTCGTGGTGAACCCGTACGACATCATCGGCACGGCCGACGCGCTGCACACCGCGCTGACCCTCCCGGAGGACGAGCGCGCCGAGCGCAGCAAGCGGCTGGCCGCCGCGGCGACCGCGCTGCCCCCGGCGAAGTGGTTCCTGGACCAGTTGCACGCGCTGGAGGGCTGAGGGAGGGCCGGACCCCGGCCCTCACCCCGCCCCCTCTCCCGTTCGGCCGTCGGCCGTCAGCCGATCGCGTCGGCCAGCGTCCGCAGCAGTCGTACGACGTCCGCGGGGCCGTCCACCACCAGGTCGGCGCGCTTCTCCAGTTCGCTGACCTCGTTGCTGCCGCTGCACACCAGCAGGCCGGCCGTGCCCTCGGCGCGCAGCGCGTCGACCGCGGCGAAGGCGGGCAGGTCACCGAGGTCGTCGCCGGCGTACAGCACCGCTTCGGCGCCCGTCTCGCGCACGTACTCCCGCAGGGCGACGCCCTTGTCCACGCCCGGCGGGCGCAGCTCCAGGACCAGCCGGCCGGGCTCCACGACGAGACCGTGCCGGGCCGCGAGGGCGGCCAGGGGCTCCCGCAGGGCGTCGAAGGCGGCCTGCGGGTCGGTGGCGCGACGGGTGTGGACGGCGACCGCCCGGCCCTTCTCCTCGATCCACGTGCCCCGCCAGGCGCCGGCCCGGTCCAGCTCGCCGGGCAGCTCGGCGCGGACCGCGGCCACCCCGGGGTGCGCGGCGGGGGCGGTGACGGTGCCGGTGACGGCGTCCCAGCGCTCGGCGCCGTAGTGCCCGAGGACGACCAGGTGCTCCAGCCCCGCGACGCCCGCGAAGCCGCCGTTGCGCACCGCGACACCGGCCGGGCGGCCCGTGATCACGGCGACGGAGGCGAGCTTCGGGGCGAGGGCCGCGAGGACGGGGACGGCGTCGGGGTGCGCCCTGGCCTGCTCGGGGTCGGCGACGATCGGCGCGAGGGTGCCGTCGAAGTCGAGCGCGACGACCGCCCGGTCCGGCCGGGCGAGCAGCGCGTCCAGCCCGGCGCGGCCGGCCGCCGTCGCGGGCGCCGGCAGCGGGTCGTCGTGGTCCGGGAAGTTCGGGGAGTTCGGGGGGTCCAGGGGGTCGGTGGAGTCGGTGTGGGTGCCCATACGGGCACTCCTATCCACGCACGGCCGCCCGTACCCCGAGAGCCCGTGTCATCTCACCGCTCCGCGCGCCGGGCGTCCCGTACGCGGCGGAGCCGGTTGACCGTCACCGGGTCGTGCTCCAGGGCGCGGCGGTCGTCGAGCAGGGCGTTGAGCAGCTGGTAGTAGCGCACCGGCGCCAGGCCCAGCTGCTCGCGTATCGCCCGCTCCTTGGCGCCGGGGCCCTCGAAGCCGCGGCGCTCCAGGGCGAGGACGGCCCGTTCCCGCGCGCCGAGTCCCGGCGCGGGCCCGTCCGCGCCGGCGTCGTCAGCCATGTCAGCCATGTCAGCAACCGTAGCCCTCGGCACCGACAGCGCCCCTCACGGTCAGGCCGCGCTCTCCGCCTTCAGCGCCACCTGCTGCAGCTCCTCCAGGACCTCCCGCGGGCTGCCGTCCGGTGCCACGGCCTCGCCGATCCGCTGCTTGACCGCGGCGCTCACCTCGGCCCAGGAGGTCTTGCCGACGGGGTAGAGCTCGCTCTCGGGGAGCTCGTCGAGGAACGGGGCGAGGAGGGCGTCCCGCTCGGTGCCGGACATGACCTCGGAGGCGGACGTGGTCACCGGCAGCATGTCGTACGTGCGGGCGAACTCGAGCACGTTCTCCTCGTCGTAGACGAAGTCGAGGAACGCGCCGATCTCCTTCTGGTGATCGTTGTGCTTGAAGGCCATCATCCAGTCCGCGACGCCCAGCGTGCCGCCGGACCGGCCGCTCGCGCCCGGCATGGGCACCGTGCCGAGC
Source organism: Streptomyces sp. CRN 30 (assembly GCF_034105845.1). Lineage (NCBI taxonomy): Bacteria > Bacillati > Actinomycetota > Actinomycetes > Kitasatosporales > Streptomycetaceae > Streptomyces > Streptomyces sp. CRN 30. The sequence goes on from NZ_JAVRHI010000165.1 coordinate 7,295, forward strand.
TCCAGGCCCTGGTCGGCGGCGGTCCGCAGCAGCGTGGGCAGGCCGTTGACCATGCCGACGTCACCGCGCGTGAACGCGGCCGTCGCGTCGGCGCGGTTCAGCTTCGCGGGCGCCGTCGGCCCGGTCAGCCCCTTCTCCACGAGCTCTTCCTTCAGCCAGGTCAGCGTCTCCACGTTGCGTGCGGAGTCGAAGGCGTAGGAGCCCACGTCGTCGATGTAGCCGGAGCCGCCGCTCAGCAGCCACTGCATCGTCTCGGCCTGCGCCTCCTCCGGCCCCAGCGGCAGCGCGTACGGCGTCTCGACGCCGGCGTCCTTCAGCGCGGCCGCGTCCTCGGCCAGGTCCTCCCAGGTCTCGGGCGCGGAGTCGATCCCGGCGGCGGCGAACAGCTCCTTGTTGTAGAAGAGCACCCGGGTCGAGGCGGCGAACGGCAGCCCGTACTGGAGCCGGTTCACCGTCCCCGCGTCGCTGAGCTGCGGCAGGAAGTCGGCCTGCACGGGGACGGAGAGCAGTTCCCCCGCCTGGTACAGCAGCCCCTTGGCGGCGTAGTCGGCGTACGCGCCGCCCTGGGCGATGTCGGGCGCCTCACCCGCGTCCACCATCTCCCGCACCTTGGCGTCGACGTCGCTCCACGAGTACACGCTGACGTCGATCCGTACGCCGGGGTGTTCCTTCTCGTACCGCTGGGCCAGGTCGTCCCAGTACTTCTGCGAGCTGTTCGCCTCCGAGTCGCCGTAGTCGGCGGCGACCAGCTTGAGGGTCACGTCACCGTCCTCGGCGGACCCGGCGGACCCGGAGCTCCCGCAGCCGCCGAGGGCCACCGCCGTACCCAGCGCGGAGACCACCGCGACCGTTCCTGTCCAACGTCGCTGCACCGCTGTTCCGCCCCACATCTCGCTGTCTCGTCGATCGGTCCGTTGTTGACACGATGTCTGTTGACACACTGTCTACTACATGAGAGTGGACTAGACCTCTTCAGGGTCGACGCGCCACACTGTCCCCCGTGAGACATGTCATCGCCCTCGACGTGGGCGGCACCGGGATGAAGGCCGCCCTGGCGGGGGCCGACGGCGAGCTGCTCCACCAGGCCCGCCGGGCCACCGGACGCGAACGCGGCCCGGACGCCGTGGTCGCCTCGGTCCTCGACTTCGCCGCCGAGCTGCGCGCGTACGGCGAGCGCCGCTTCGGCGAGCCCGCGGCGGCGGCCGGGATCGCCGTGCCCGGCATCGTCGACACCGCGCGCGGCACCGCCGTCTACGCGGCCAACCTCGGCTGGCGCGACGTCCCCCTGCGCGCCCTGCTCCGCGAGCGGCTGGACGGCGTCCCGGTCGCCCTCGGCCACGACGTGCGCACCGGCGGGCTCGCCGAGGGGCGCGTCGGCGCGGGCC
>NZ_JAVRHI010000166.1:0-5009 GCF_034105845.1 Streptomyces sp. CRN 30
GGCCGGCTCGCTCGCGACGGCCGCGGTCACCATCGTGCCGCCGAGGAGCAGCCCGCCGACGGCCGCCAGCCGCAGCGTCCGCCGGACGGTGCGTCGTCGTACGTGCCTCATGTGCGTGCTCCCGTGGCCGGACGGGCGGCGTCCACGCCGCGGCGCCGACGGGGTCCGGGCGCCACCGTTCCATACGGCGGCGGGGGCGGCGGCGTTCACCCGCCGGATCGGCGCACTCGTGGACACCGCGCCCGGCACCCGGACTTCCCGGTCATGGACGAGGCGCCACTGGCCCGGCTCGGCGCGGGCGGATACCTGCTGTTGTTCACCAGCTACCGGAAGAACGGAACACCGGCGGCGTCTGGACGGCCGCCGACACCTGGAAGGTGCGGCGGGTCCGCGACCGCCCCGAGGTACTCGCCGGCAGCAGCCCGCGCCGCGGCCTCAAGGGCACCGTGGGCATCAGGACCACCCTCACGCCGCCCCCGTCCGGCGGGTCGTGAACCGCCGTCAGGTCCAGGCGCGGTAGGGCTCGTCGACGAGCTGGAAGACCGGCTCGCCGCGCACCGGGTCCTTCGCCGTGGACAGCCGCACCCGGTCCCCGCTGTGGATTCCGATGGGCGGGCCCATGACCCGGCCGCGCAGCACGAACCCCTCCGCCATCTCGATCAGCGAGACATTGCGCGCGGCCGGGGTGTTGCGGTGCACCACCGAGGAGTGGCGCACCGTCCCGGCGCCCTCGCTGCGCTCCGTGCGCAGGTCGCTGCCCCGGCAGACCGGGCACAGCACCCGGTGGTACATGGCGGTCCCGCACCAGGTGCAGCGCTGGAAGACGAGGGCGTCCGTGGCCGGTGCCATGGGCGCGAGCACACCCGTCGTGGAGTCGGCTGTCCGCTGAGCGACGTTTCCTGAGTGGTGGTACACGCTGGTCGACTCCCTTGGCGCTCGGCCGGAATGCCGCGTGCGCGGTCCCTCGGGCACGCGGATGCGCGGTTCGCCGTGCCACCGTGCACGAACAGCAGCGTATGGCACTCAGTGTCAGTCGTAAAGGCACTGCGTACCGTCGAATGGTGCGGCCGATCGGGTGGTCAGCTCCGGCCGAGCACGGTCTCCAACTCCCGTACCACCTGCCACAGCGGCGCGTCCCGCCGGGCGACGACGACCACCACGTCCCCGTGGGTCCCGCTCACCGCGCCGGCCTCACCCCCTTGCCCGGCGGCGGCGGTGGCCGGCCGGGCGCTGTCGCCGAACGCCGCCTGCACACAGCCCAGCGCGTGGTCCACCGTGGCGGCCGCGTCGCCCACGCCGTCCGAACGCAGCCAGGCCCGCAGCGCGTTGTTGTGCGCGGCGACCACGGCGGCGGCGATCACGTCGGCCCGCAGCGTCCCGTCCGGACGCCCGGCCAGCCGCTCGCGCAGATACGCGGCGAGGGCCCGCTCGTACCGCCACACCACCGACAGCTCGTAGGCGCGCAGCCCCGGGACGCGCTTGGTCAGCCGGTAGCGCTGCACCGAGAAGGACGGGTTCTCGGCGTACATGCGCAGCACGAGCCGGGCGGCGTCGCAGACCCGGCGCACCGGTTCGGCGTCCGCGGGGGAGGCGGCCAGGAAGGCGGTCATGTCCGCCAGGCACCCCTCGTGGTCGGGGAAGACCACGTCCTCCTTGGACGGGAAGTACCGGAAGAACGAGCGCCGTCCGACACCGGCCAGCGCCACGATGTCGTCGACGGTGGTCTGCTCGTAGCCCCGCTCCAGGAAGAGGTGGAAGGCGGCCGCGACCAGGGCCTCGCGCATCGGCGGGCGTCCGTCGCGGCGCGGCGGGGCACTGCTGGCGTTCATGGTCGCCGAACGTAGCACCCGACCACCCGGAATGGCACGCAGTGACGTGCGGGAAGGAACTGAGTGCTTCCCGGCGGTCGCATACGATCTCGCCCGAACCGTGATCCGAGGAGTTCCCCATGACGGCCACCCGCGCCCGCCTGCTGTACGTCACCGACCTGGCCTACCCGGCCCGCGGCCGGCGCTACTGCGACGAGGACATCTTCCTGACGTCCCGGCTGCGCGGCGAGTTCGACGTGGCGCTGTGCCACCCCGAGGACGCCGTCGCCCTCATGGACGCCTTCGACGCCGTCGTGGTCCGCAACAGCGGTCCCGTGCTGGCCCACCCGGGGGCGTACGCGGCCTTCCGCGAGCGCGCCGCCGCGCGCGGGACGCGGGTCTACAACCAGCTCACCGGCCGCGCGGACATGGCCGGCAAGCAGTACCTGACGGAGCTGACCGCCGCGGGTTTCCCGGTCATCCCGACCGTGGACGGCGTCGCCGGTCTCGACCGGCTGCCCGAGGCCGGGCAGTACGTCGTCAAGCCCCGGCTCGGCGCCGACTCCGTGGGCCTGCGGACCGTCCCCGCCGACCGGCTGCGCGCCGTCGTCGAGGAGTGCGCCGCCGCCGGCGAGGACGTCCTCGTCCAGCCGCACGTGGACTTCGTCCACGAGGTCTCCTTCTGCTTCGTCGACGACACCTTCCAGTACGCGCTGTACGCCCCGCGCCCCGACCGGCGCTGGGAGCTGGTGCCCTGCGTGCCCACCCCGGACGACCTCGCGTTCGCCCGGCGCTTCATCGACTGGAACACCGTCCGTCACGGCGTCCAGCGTGTGGACGCCTGCCGCACCCGGGACGGCGGCCTGCTCCTGGTGGAACTGGAGGACCTCAACCCGTACCTGTCCCTGGACGCGTTGGACGAGGCGGACCGGGAGGCGTTCGTCACGGCGTTCGCGGCGTCCCTGCGCCGTTTCCTCGCGGCCTGACGGGACAGACACCACCACAACGGACCGGTGACGGCGGCGGCGGACGGGGAACCAGCCGCCCGGTTCCTCGCGGTGTGCCTGCTCGCGGTGTGCCTGCTCGGCCGGGAACAGTACGACCTGGCCGAGGCGTGGTTCACCGGACGCCGCCCGCGGCCGCTCAGGCGGCCTCGTCCGGCCGCTCGGGCACCCGGATGTCCAGCACGCAGACGTCGTCCCGGCGGTTCTCGCCCTCCAGCAGCGCGGCGAGCAGCGGCTCCAGGCAGTCCGGAGTGGCCGGGCAGGGCGACCCGGCGGCCTCCGCGAGCCGCTCAAGACCCCGGTCGATGTTCTCCGGGGGCCGCTCGATCAGCCCGTCGGTGTACAGCAGGAGCCGGTCGCCCGGTTCCAGGAAGACCTCCGCCTCCCCGAAGACCGGCTCCGCCGTCGCGCCGAGCAGCATGCCGCGCGGCCGCTCCAGGTAGCGTGCGGCGCCGTCGCGGACCAGTAGCGGCGGCGGATGGCCGGCCTGCGCCCACACCAGCCGGTGCCGGGCCCGTTCGTAGCGGGCCAGGACCATGCTGGCGGTGGCGTGGGTGTCCCGGGAGTGCAGCAGCAGCGCGTTGAGCCGGGCGAGGGCGCCGGTCAGCGACGAACCGGTGATGACCATGCCCTTGGCGGTGAACCTCAGCTGGGCCATGGTGGCGACGGCGCCCACCCCGTGCCCGGCGACGTCCCCGACCACCAGCAGGGCGTCGCCCTCGGGCAGTTCGATGGCGCTGAACCAGTCGCCGCCGACGTGCACACCGGCCTGCGCGGGCAGGTAGGACACCTCGACCCGCAGCCCGGCCAGCCGCAGCCGCTCCCGGGGCAGCGGCAGCAGCGCGTGCTGGAGCTGGGCGGCCAACGCTTGTTCGGCCCGCAGTACGTCGTGCTGGGTCAGCATCGCCTGCTCGCTCTCGACCAGGGCCAGCTCCACCCGGCGCCGGGCCGTCAGGTCCTGGACGAAGCCGTGCACCTCGACGGGGGTGCCGTCGGCGTCCGCGGCGGCCTCGAAGACGATCCGCAGATGCCGGACGCCGACCGGGGTCCTGGTGCGGAACGGAATGTCGCACGGCTCGCCGTCGTCGACCAGCGCCCGTACGGCACCGGCCAGTTCGGCCCGGTCCTCGGGCAGCGCGAGGCCCGGCAGGTCGGCGAGGCGGACGGGGCCGCTCGCCGGGTCCCGGCCGAAGATGGCGAAGACCTGCGAGGACCAGCCGGCCTCGTGGGTGACGAGGTTCCAGTTGGCCCAGCCGAGGTTGCCGAGGCGTTGCAGGTCGGCCAGCCGCTGTTCCTGCCGGTCGGAGGAGCCGTGGCGCAGCCAGGTCAGGACCAGCCCGGTGCCCAGCGGCGCCACCCGCACCGACCAGGTGGACAGTTCGGCGGTGCCGGCCACGACGTCCTGGTGCGCGAACGGCTCGCCCTCGTACGGCTCGCCGGTGGCCAGGGTGGTCAGACAGGCCGGCCACAGGGGTTCGCCCGCGAGGGCGGGGAAGCACTCCAGGAACCGCCGGCCGACCAGTTCCGCGGCGGTGCGGCCGGTGACGTGCCCGGCCCGCTCGCTGGCGGCCTCCACCCGGAAGTCCCGCACCTCGCCCGTGTCCGACCGCAGCGGTGTGAGGAGCATCGCCCCGACCGGCAGCGCGTCGAACACCCGCTGTACGGAGTCGGCGTCGGCGGCCGGCTCCCGCCGGGACCCGAACGCGCGCAGCCGCCCCGCGCACAGCTCGGCGACCGCCCGCAGGAGTTCGCGCTCAGCGGGGAGGAAGACGCCGGAGCGGTGGCGCAGCACCCCCAGGCAGAAGTCGGCGGCCTCGCCGTCGGGCAGCGGCAGCCAGGCCCGGGAGCGCCACCGCGACGGGGGGTCGCCGATCAGCGGGTACCGCTCGCGGTCCCGCCCGAACTCCTCCAGCCAGCGCGTCTCGCCGGTGCGCAGGACGTCCGTCGGGGCCAGCCCGCCGAGCGGCGGGATCTGCTGCCACTGCGCGGCCAGTGTGTCGTCGAGACCCGCGTGCCCGGCCAGTTCCAGCGCGCCGGAGGGCAGCCGGGCGTAGAGCAGGACGGCGTCGGCGGCGCCCTCGGGGGCCAGGTGCTCCAGCAGGCAGCGGGCCAGCTCCCGGGGGGAGGCGACGCGGACCAGGGCGCGGGCCAGCCGGGCGAGGGCCGCGGGGAGGTCCGGGTCGGTCGGCGCGGCCGG
>NZ_JAVRHI010000167.1:0-12548 GCF_034105845.1 Streptomyces sp. CRN 30
TCGTCGCGACCGGCGCCGCGTCCCGCGCCTCGCGCACGTACGGCTCCAGACCGCCGCCGAGCGCCAGCGCGCCCGCCCGGGTGGCCGCCGCGGCCGAGGCGTGCCGCGCCATCACCGCGTCCGCGCCCTCCGCCTCGATCCGCTCCACGCACGCCTCCAGGGCGAGCATCTCCAACTGCGCCGGGGCGTGCGGCAGCGCGGTGCGCCCGGCGTCCGTCCAGCGCTCCTTCCAGTCCAGCAGGGAGAGGTACGACCGGCGCGGCGCCCCGGGGTTGGCCGCCATCCGCGCCCACGCCCGCTCGCTCACCGACACCGCCGACACCCCCGCAGGACCGCCCATCGCCTTCTGCGCCCCGATCACGCACAGGTCCACGCCCCAGGCGTCCGGCAGCACCGGCTCGGCGCCCACGGAGGCGACGGCGTCCAGGTAGAACAGCGCGCCGTGCTCCCGCACCACCGGGCCGATCTCCGCGACCGGGTTGGTGTTGCCGGTCGCCGCCTCGGCGTGCACCAGGGAGACGAAGTCGATCTCCGGGTGCTCGGCGAGCGCCTGCCGCACCTGCTCGGCGGTGACGGCCGCGTGGAACGGCACCGAGAGGTCGTGCACGGTCGCACCGCAGTCCCGCAGCCAGTCGCCGAAGGTCTGCCCGTACGGCCCGGTGATGACGTTCAGCGCGACGGTGCCAGGACCGGCCGCGCCGCGGATCGCGCCCTCCAGCGGCAGCAGCGCCTCGCCCTGTGTGATCAGGACGTCCTGCGCGGTGCCGAGCAGCCGCGCCACCCGGTCCTCGATCGCGGCGAAACGGGCGGCGCTCAGCGGGGCGAGGTCCAGGAAGGGGTGGGTCACGGCATGCTCTTTTCACTACTCACGGACAGGCGTACGCGGGCGTACGGGTCACTGTTCACGTTCCGGTGTACGCGGGCGTACGGGTCGAGAGTAACCGCGGGGGCCTCCGCGACTCGCGCCGGAGCCCATCCGTTGCGACACGGTCACGCCCGGAACATCATCTTCCGCAACGGCCCCCGGCGGGACGCGCGCGGCGAGGCCCTAGGGTCGGGACATGAGCGATCACGCGGTGCTGCACGTCAGGGGACGGGTGCTGGTCGGGCCGGACGAGGTCCGCGACGAGCTGTGGGTGATCGACGGCCGCGTCTCCTACGACCGCCCGGCCGGCGCCGGTGACGTCCGCACCGTGGAGGGGTGGGCGCTGCCCGGACTGGTCGACGCCCACTGCCACGTGGGCCTCGACCGGCACGGGGCGGTCCCCGCGGACGTCGCGGAGCAGCAGGCGCTGGCCGACCGGGACGCGGGCGCGCTGCTGCTGCGGGACGCGGGGTCGCCCTCCGACACCCGTTGGACGGACGACCGCCCCGATCTGCCGAAGATCATCCGGGCCGGGCGGCACATCGCCCGCACCCGCCGTTACATCCGGAACTACGCGTGGGAGACCGAGCCCGCCGACCTGCCCGCGTACATCGCCCGGGAGGCCCGGCGCGGCGACGGCTGGGTCAAGCTGGTCGGCGACTGGATCGACCGCGACCTCGGCGACCTGTCGGCGTGCTGGCCGCGACAGGCCGTCGCGGCGGCCGTCGCGGAGGCCCACCGCCTCGGCGCCCGCGTCACCGCGCACTGCTTCGCCGAGGACTCCCTGCGCGACCTCGTGGAGTCCGGCATCGACTGTATCGAGCACGCGACGGGCCTCACCGACGACCTGATCCCGCTCTTCGCCGACCGGGGCGTGGCGATCGTCCCGACCCTGGTCAACATCGCGACCTTCCCCGCGCTCGCCGACGGCGGCGAGGCCAAGTTCCCCCGCTGGTCGGCCCACATCCGCCGCCTCCACGCCCGCCGCTACGACACGGTCCGCGACGCCTACGACGCCGGGATCGCCGTCTACGTCGGCACGGACGCGGGCGGCACGCTGCCGCACGGCCTGGCCGCGGCGGAGGTCGCCGAACTGGTCACGGCCGGCATCCCGCCCGTCGAGGCACTGTCGGCGACGACCTGGGCGGCCCGCGCCTGGCTGGGCCGCCCCGGGCTGGAGGAGGGCGCCCCGGCCGACCTGGTGGTGTACGAACGGGACCCGCGGACGGACGTACGGGTGCTGGCGGCGCCGTCGAGGGTGGTGCTCAACGGCAGGGTCGTGGGGTGACCCGGGGGCGACTTGGAGGACGACTCGCGGGGTGAGTCGAAAACAATATGGAGACCCTCACCCCTTAGGAGTGAAGGAGCGGAGACGCGCTGACGCTGTGCGCCGGGGGCGCGAATCTTGTCGCTGTCCCAGGCAGCGCCGGTCCCACGGCAGTTGCGCGTCACGACTCAGGGGTCCCACCACTGTGAACAGCACTACCTTCCGCATGCCCGCACGCCGTCTCGTCACCGCCGCGGCGGCCACCGTCCTCGCCGCCGGGCCTGCCGTGCTCGCCGGGGCGGGCGGCGCCCACGCCACCGAGGAGCAGGGGAGGGCGGGCGCCGCCGTCCTGCGGACCGGGCTCGACGTCTCTCTGCTCGACAAGACTGTCGGTGTTCCCCTGGCGCTCTCCCTGAACGAGGTGCGGGCGCCCGGCAGCGCCCGGGAGACCGCCCTCACCGCGACGCTCGACGGCGTCGACGGCGGCAAGCCGTTCAGCGTCCTGCGCGCGGACGTGGCGGACGCCGGGGCGACGGTGGCCGACGGCCGCGCCGAGGGCCGCAGCGAGCTGGCCCACGCGACGGTGCACCTGCCCGGTCTGCCGCTGCTGTCGCTGATCGAGGTCGAGCAGGTCACCTCCCGGGCGGTGTGCGAGGCCGGGAAGGAACCGCTGGCCGAATCGAATCTGCTGGGTTCGGTCACGGTCCTCGGCAAGAAGGTCACGCTGACCGCGGGCGGGACGACGGAGGTGAAGGTGCCGGGCGTCGGCGAGGTCCGCGTCGACCTGTCGACGAGAGAGACGACGTCCCGTACGGCCGCCGCGACCGCCCTCGGCCTCACGGTGTCCGTGAACCCGCTGGAGCTGAACGTGGCGGAGATCGAGGGCACGGTCACCCTGGCGGAGGCGACATGCGAGTCCCCGGCGGAGCCGCCCGCGAAGGACGACGGCTCCGCCGTCGCCGAGCCGCAGGGCTCCGCCTCGGAGACCGCCCTCGCGGAGACCGGCGGCGACTCCGCGACCCCGTACGTCGCGTCCGCCGCGGCGGCCCTCCTCCTGGCGGGCGCCACCGCGCTGGCGGCGACGCGCCGCCGGAAGCGGGGGTGACGCGCCGCCGGAAGCGGTGCTGAGGGGCGCCGGAAGCGGGAGTGAGGGCTGCCGGGGGCGGGAGTGAGGGGCGCCGGAGGCGCGGAGAAGCCCGCCGCATCCGGGTGCCCGTGCCGCGCTCGGCGGGCGGTGCCCTGTCGAGGTGGCCCGGCCGCACCGGTGCGTCTCACCGGTGTGGCCGTCCTGCCGGGGTGGGCCGGCGGCCCGGTGCGTTTCACCGGTGCGGGGGCCCATCCGGGGTGGGTCGGCGGCTCCCGTACGTCTCACCGGTGCGGGGGCTCTGCCGGGGTGGGCCGGCGGTCCGGTGCGTCTCACCGGTGTGGGGGCCTTTGCCGGGGTGGGCCGGCGGCCCCCGTACGTCTCACCGGGGTGTGTCCGGGGCCGGCAGGGCTTCTGCCAGTGCCAGCAGGAAGCCGTCCGTCGTCGTTCGGTCCCGGACCGCCAGGCGGAGCCATCGCGTGTCCAGGCCGGGGAAGGTGTCCCCGCGGCGGACCGCGTAACCGGCGTCGCGGAGGCGGGCGCGGACGCCGGCCGCGTCGGGGAGGCGGACGAGGACGAAGGGGGCCGCGGCCGGTTCCACGACCCGTACCCCGTGACCGGCGAGCCGCTTCAACCCGGCGACGAGACGCTCCCGGTCCGCGGCGATGTGGTGGGCGGCGTGCGCCGCCTCCGCCAGCGCGCGCGGCGCCACGCACGCCTCGGCCGCCGCCAGCGCCGGGGTGGACACCGGCCAGAGCGGCTGGGCGCGCTCCAGCGCGGCGACCGTCCCGGGCTCGGCGAGGACGTACCCCACGCGCAGCCCGGCCAGCCCCCACGTCTTGGTCAGGCTGCGCAGCACCACGAGACCGGGCACGTCCGTGCGCCCGGCCAGCGCCTCCCGCTCGCCCGGCACCGCGTCCATGAACGCCTCGTCCACCACCAGCGTCCGTCCGGGCCGGGCCAGCGCGGCGATCTCGGCGGCCGGGTGCAGCACCGACGTCGGATTGGTCGGGTTGCCGATCACGACCAGGTCGGCGTCCTCGGGAACGGCCGCCGGGTCGAGCCGGAAGCCGTCCGCCGCCCGCAGCAGTACCCGGCCGACCGTGTGCCCGGCGTCCCGCAGCGCCGCCTCCGGCTCCGTGAACTGCGGATGCACGACCACCGGCCGCCGCACCCGCAGCGCCCGCGCCAGCAGCACGAACGCCTCCGCGGCGCCCGCCGTCAGCAGCACCCGCTCCACCGGCAGCCCGTGCCGCGCCGCCACCGCCGCCCGCGCCGCCCGCCCGTCCGGGTAGGCGGCGAGCGAACCGAGGCTCTCGGCGAGATGCTCGCGGAGCCAGCGCGGCGGCGTACCCGTACGGACGTTCACCGCGAGGTCGACGAGTGCCGAGCCGTCGTCGCGGACCTCCGCGTCCCCGTGGTGCCGCAGGTCGTGTCCGGCCCCGGCGGCCGCCTCAGTGTGCGTGGGAGTGTGCGTGTCCATGCCCGTGATGGTGCCCGTGGTGGTGATCGCCGTCGTCGTCGGGGTGGAAGTGCGGCTGCTGCGGCGCCCCCACCTTGTCCTCGAACCCCGGCAGCGCGATCCGGTACACGCACGAGTCGCAGTTCATCCGCAGGTCGCCCCGCACGGCCTCCTCGTACCGTTCCCAGACCAGGTCGAGGAGTTCCGGCTCCGGGCCGATGACGTCCGCCGACCGCACCGCCGTCTCCGGGTGCGCGCCCGCCCACTCCTCGGTCTGCTCCCGCACCCGGTCCGGCAGGATGCCGGTGAACAGGAAGTACGGCAGCACCACGATCCGCCGCGCCCCGAGCCGCGCGCACCGCTCCAGGCCGCCCGGCACGTCCGGCCGCGCCAGCGACACGAACGCCGTCTCCACGCCCGCGTACCCGCGGCCCTCCCACAGCAGCCGCGCCGCCTTGAACACCTCCGCGTTGGCGTCCGGGTCGGTCGAGCCGCGCCCGACCAGCAGCACGGTCACCTCCGCCGGGTCCCAGGAGGGATCCAGCGCCTCGGCCAGCCGCCGCTCCAGCACCCGCAGCAGCGCGGGGTGCGGGCCCAGCGGACGGCCGTACGTGTACGAGATCCCGGTGTGCCGTTCCCGCTCGCGGGCCAGCGCCGCCGGGATGTCGCCCTTGGCGTGCCCGGCGGACACCAGCATCAGCGGCACGGCCGCGAACCGCCGCACCCCCCGCTCCACCAGCTCCGCGACGGCGTCGCCCAGCGGCGGCGGCGACAGCTCGATGAAGCCGCCGGCGACCGGCAGTTCGGGGTGGCGGCGGCCCAGCTCCCGCACGAAGTCGCGGAACGCCTCGGCTCCGGCCTCGTCCCGGGTGCCGTGTCCGGCGATGAGCAGGGCGGGCGGGGTGGTCACAGCGTCTCCTCGGGAAGGGGTGGAAGGTCCTGCGGTCATCGGGTGCTCTCCTGCCAGCGGTAGCCGCGCGGCGTCACCATGCGCCCGGCGATCTCACGGGTCGCGGTGTTGCCCACCGTCACGACCGTCATCATGTCGACGACCGCCGGGTCCAGCGCGGCGAGCGTCGTCAGCCGGCTGGACTCGTCCGCGCGGGAGGCGTTGCGCACGACACCGACCGGCGTCGCCGGCGCCCGGTGCTCGGCGAGGACCGCCAGGGCCTTCGGCAGCTGCCAGTGACGGCCCCGGCTGCGCGGGTTGTAGAACGTCACGACCAGGTCCGCCTCGGCCGCCGCCCGCACCCGGCCTTCGATGACCTCCCACGGCGTGTGCAGGTCGGACAGGCTGATGGAGACGTGGTCGTGGCCGAGCGGCGCACCGAGGACGGCCCCGGCCGCGAGCGCCGCCGTCACACCCGGCACCCCGATCACGTCGATGTCGTCGGACGCCTCGGCCAGCGCGGGGGAGGCCATCGCGTACACGCCCGCGTCGCCGCTGCCGATCAACGCCACCGCGTGCCCGCGCCGGGCCTCCTCGACGGCCCGGCGGGCCCGCTCCTCCTCGGCGCCGAGCCCCGACTCCAGAATGCGGGTACCGGGCCGCAGCAGGTCGCGGATCTGGTCGACGTACTGGTCGAGGCCGACGAGGACGGACGCGCGCCGCAGCTCGGCCGTGGCGCGCGGCGTCACCAGGTCCCGGGCGCCGGGGCCGAGCCCCACCACCGCGAGCCGGCCCCGCCCCGGCCGCCGTACGACCGCGCAGGTCGCCATCGCCGGCCGTCCGTCGGCACGCTCCGACTTCCGCTTGGGAACGAGGAGTTCACCGCCGCGCAGCAGGGCGGCGGCCTCGGCGACGGACGGCGTGCCCACGGCGGCGAGCGGCGCGTCGGAGGGGTGGGGCACCTCCACACCGGCCAGCTCCCCGGCCGGGTACGTCACGAGCGGCACCCCGAGCCGTCCGGCGGCGGCGACGAGGCCCGGCTCCTCGGCCTTGGCGTCCACGGTGGCCAGTTCGGCGACCGAGGCCGCCGACAGCCCGGCGTCCCGCAGGGCACCCTCGACCAGCTCCAGGACCTCCTCGGCGGGCGCGCCCCGCGAGGCGCCGACGCCGACGACGAGGGACGGCGGACGCAGCACGGCCTCCCCGGCCACCGGCGCCACCACCCGGTCGGTGACCCGGACCGTGTACGCCCCCGCGGACCCCAGCGGCAGCGGCGGCAGCGGCCACGCCACCTCGGCGGCCAGCGCCACCGGTTCGCCGTCCAGCAGCGCCCGCGTCACCCCGGCCACGTCGCCCTCGACCGGCAGCCCCAGCGTGTCCAGCCCGGCCACGTCCACGGCGTCCGTCGCCGTCGTCACCACCGGCTCGGCACCCAGCACACCGGCCACCGCGCGGGCGAGGTCGTTGGCCCCGCCGCCGTGCCCGCCGAGCAGCGCCACCGCGTACCGGCCCGCCTCGTCCACGCAGACCACTCCCGGGTCGGTCCGCTTGTCACCGAGGAGCGGCGCCACCAGCCGCACCACGGCGCCGGTGGCGAGGAAGCACACGACCTGCCCGCACTCCGCGAACGCGGCCCGCACGGCGTCCGCGACGGGACCCCCGTACACCCGGGTCCGCTCCGGCCAGGCGGCGGCCAGCCGGTCGCCGGCCGCCGCGCCCGCGGCCGTGGCCGAGACGATGCCGATCACTGGGAGACTCCTTCACTGTGGTCGTCGGCCGTGCGCGCGGCGCGCAGCGCCCGCCGGGCCTCGGGGTCGGCCTTCCGGAACCCGTGGAAGTGCCCCGGGTGGTACAGGTGCGAGCGGGTGCCGCTCGCGTCGAGCGCCGGACCCACCAGGAACAGCGTGTGCTTCCACAGCTTGTGCTCCTTGACGGTCTCCTCCAGCGTCCCGATCGTGCACCGCGCGACCAGTTCCTCCGGCCACGTCGCCTGGTACGCCACCACGACCGGCGTCTCCGTCGGATAGCCGCCCTCCAGCAGCTCCCGCACCAGCTGCCCGCTGCGCGCCGCCGACAGGAACACCGCCATGGTCGTGCCGTGCCGGGCGAACTCGCGGACCTCCTCCCCGGGCGGCATCGGCGTCTTGCCGCCGCCGAGCCGGGTGAGGATCACCGACTGCGCGACCTCCGGAATGGTCAGCTCCCGGCCCGCGAGCGCCGCGACGGCCGAGAAGGAGGAGACACCGGGCACGATCTCGGTGGCGACGCCGATCTCCGCGCAGCGGTCGAGCTGCTCCTGCGTGCCGCCCCACAGCGCCGGGTCGCCGGAGTGGACGCGGGCGACGGCGAGACCGTCGCGCCGGGCCCGCTCGTACACGGCGACGACGTCCTCCAGCGACATGGCCGCGGAGTCCAGCACCTCGGCGTCCGCGCGCGCGTGCTGGAGGACTTCCGCCTGCACCAGACTCGCCGCCCAGATCACCACATCGGCCTCGGCGATGGCGCGGGCGGCGCGGAACGTCAGCAGATCGGCGGCGCCGGGACCGGCACCGACGAAGGTCACCTTGCCCACGGGAACATCGGGAACATCGGGAACGTCGGGGGCATCGGCCGTCTCGGCCATGGGTCGGAATCCTCTCCTGCACATTGCTGCACACAATTCAGCCGCACATATTTACTGCGGTTGCCGCTGTCGGACGCGCGCGGTACCGCCTCGATCGGATAGCAAAGGCACATGGCGGTCCTCGTCGCGCTCGGCGCGTTCCTCATGACGCTGGCCGGCGGCTGGACGGCACAGCGCGTGACCGACCGCCGCCACCTGGTGCTGGGCCTGGCCGGGGGCCTGATGCTCGGCGTGGTCGGCCTCGACCTGCTGCCGGAGGCCCTGGAGGCGGCGGGTGACGAGGTGTTCGGCGTCCCCGAGGCCCTGCTGCTGTTCGTCGCGGGCTTCCTCCTCGCCCACCTGGTGGAACGCCTTCTCGCCGCGCGCCGCGCCGCGCACGGCGCCGAGGAGGGCGGCGGCCGCTCGCCCGAGGTGGGCCTGACGGCCGCCGCGGCGATGGTCGGCCACAGCGCGATGGACGGCGTGGCGATCGGCGCCGCCTTCCAGGTCGGCGGCGGCATGGGCGCGGCCGTCGCGATGGCGGTGATCGCCCACGACTTCGCCGACGGCTTCAACACCTACACACTGACGAGCCTGTACGGCAACGCCCGCCGCAGAGCCCTCGCCATGCTGGTCGCGGACGCCTTCGCGCCCGTCGTCGGCGCCGCGTCCACCCTGCTCTTCACCATCCCCGAACAGGCCCTCGGCGCCTATCTCGGGCTCTTCGGCGGCGTCCTGCTCTACCTCGCCGCCGCGGAGATCCTCCCCGAGGCCCACCACGAGCACCCGGCCCGCTCGACCCTGCTGTGCACGGTCGCGGGAGCCGCGTTCATCTGGCTGGTGGTCGGCATCGCCGAGTGAGCGGGGGCCGTCGGGTGAGCCGGGGCCGCCGGGTGAGCCGGGGCCGCCGGGTTCCGGCAGGGGAGTCACAGTTTCCCGCCCCGGCCGCCGTCCCGCCGCGCGGGCGCGATCAGCGTCGACAGGTACGGCAGCGGACCGCCGTCCAGCTCACCGGCGGGACGGATCGACTCCTCCGCCAGGCCGAGCGCGGAACCCCACACGGCGTCGTCGAGCCGCCCGGTCTCCCGCAGCGCCTGGGCCACCTCGGCCGCCTGCCGCCCGAACTTGTACGCCACGACCGTCCCCGGCCCGCTCAGCGCGTCCTTCAGCACGGACGACCCGGCGGTCACCGGGACGAGGGTCAGCGGCTCGGTGCCCTCCGTCAGCACCGCGCCCGAGCGCGCCGCCAGGTCCTGCATCGCGGTGATGCCCGGCACGGTCTCCACGACCGTCCCCGGCACCGCCGCCGCGACTGTCTGCGCGAGGTAGGTGAACGTCGAGTACACGTTGGGGTCGCCGATCGTCGCGAACGCCACCCGCCCGTGCGCGCGCAGCAGACCGGCGACCCGCTCCCCGGCCGCGTCCCACGCGGCCTCGCGCCGCGCCCGGTCGGTCCGCTCGTTGAGCGCGAACACGACCCGTACGACCTTCTCCGCGGGCACGTAGTGCAGCACGGTCGCCTCGGCCCGGCCCCGCTCCATCGTGTCCATCACCGGCACCACCACGACCTCGGCGGCCCGCAGGGCGTTGACCCCCTTGACGGTCACCAGCTCCGGGTCACCGGGACCCACTCCGACCCCGACCAGCCTGCTGCTCATGACGTCCGGCACCTCTCCACGAACCGACGGGCGACACCGGGCTCGGCCGCCCAGTGCGTGTGCAGATAGCTCGCGTGCACACCCCGCTGTACGAATCCCTCGACGCGCCGCTCGGGCGCGCGCATCCCCCACGCGGGCTCCGCCCCGGCGCCCGGCTCCACCACCGTCCGGTGGAACTCGTGGCCCCGCAGCCGCGTCCCCGCGGCGGCCAGCGCGCTGTCGGAGACGGCGACCGCGTCCCGGTAGCCCAGCGTCAGCCGCTCGCCCATCCGCGCCGTGGCGTCCAGCACCCCGCACATCGGCCGCCCGTCCAGCTCCCGGCACAGGTACAGCAGCCCGGCACACTCGGCGGCGACGGGAGCACCGCCGAGCGCGAGCTCCGCGACCGACTTCCGCAGCCGCTCGTTGGCGGACAGCTCGGCGGCGTACACCTCCGGGAACCCGCCGCCGATCACCAGCCCGGCGGTCCCCTCGGGCAGTTCCTCGTCCCGCAGCGGATCGAACACGACGACCTCGGCACCGGCGGCTTCGAGCAGCTCGGTGTGCTCGGCGTAGGAGAAGGTGAAGGCGGCCCCGCCGGCGACGGCGACGCGGGGCGCCCGAGACGTCGGCTTCCCGGTTCCGGGGGTCCAGGGCGCGGAGCCCTCCGGGAGCGGCCCGGCGGCGCGGGCCAGCCGCTCAAGGGCGTCGAGGTCGCACCCGGCGGACACCAGCGCCGCCATCGAGCCGACGGCGTCGACGGCCTGGGCGGCACGCTCGGCCACCGGCACAAGGCCGAGGTGCCGCGAGGGCACGTCCACCGCCGCGGCCCGCCGCAGCACCCCCAGCACCGGCACCCCGGAGGAGTCCAGCGCCTCCCGCAGCAGCTCCTCGTGCCGGTCGGAGCCGACCTTGTTCAGGATCACGCCCCCGATCCGCACCTCGGGGTCGAAGGACGCGAACCCGTGCACCAGCGCCGCGACCGACCGCGACTGCGACGACGCGTCCACGACGAGCACGACCGGCGCCCGCAGCACCTTGGCGACGTGCGCGGTGGAGGCCAGCTCTCCCTCACCCGCCGCACCGTCGTAGAGCCCCATGACCCCCTCGACGACCGCGAGGTCGCACCCCCGCGCCCCGTGCAGGAACAGCGGGGCGATCAGCTCCGGCCCGCACAGGTACGCGTCGAGGTTCCGCCCCGGCCGCCCGGTGGCGAGCGCGTGGTAGCCGGGGTCGATGTAGTCGGGCCCGACCTTGTGCGGGGACACGGCGAGCCCCCGCGCGGCGAACGCGGCCATCAGCCCCGTGGCGACGGTGGTCTTGCCGCTGCCGGAGGCCGGCGCGGCGACGACCAGCCGGGGCACGGACACGGACGGGGAGGTCACCACTCGATGCCCCTCTGCCCCTTCTGCCCGGCGTCCATCGGGTGCTTCACCTTGGACATGTCGGTGACGAGGTCGGCGGCGTCCACCAGCTTCTCCGGCGCGTTCCGCCCGGTGATCACGACGTGCTGGGTCCCGGGACGGTCCCGCAGCACGGAGATCACCTCGTCGGTGTCGACCCACCCCCAGTGCATCGGGTAGGCGAACTCGTCCAGCACGTACAGCTTGTACGTCTCGGCCGCCAGGTCACGCTTGACCTGCTCCCAGCCCTCCCGGGCCTTCTCCTCGTTGTCCATCTGCGCGTCCCGCTGGACCCAGGACCAGCCCTCGCCCATCTTGTGCCAGTCGACGGTCCCGCCCTCGCCGCTCGCGCCCAGCACCCGCAGCGCGTTCTCCTCGCCGACCTTCCACTTCGCCGACTTGACGAACTGGAACACCCCGATCGGCCACCCCTGGTTCCAGGCACGCAGCGCCAGCCCGAACGCGGCGGTCGACTTCCCCTTGCCGATCCCGGTGTGCACCACGACCAGCGGCCGGTTGCGGCGCTGACGGGTCGTCAGACCGTCGTCCGGGATGACACTCGGCTGTCCCTGCGGCACTACGCGGCCCTCCTGCTTCCCTGTACGTCCCTGACCAGCCCGGCGATGGAGTCCGCCCGCAGCTCGTCCAGCGTCACCGCCGTACCGCCCAGATCGCCCGCGAGCCGCCCGGCGAGCCCCAGCCGCACCGGTCCGGACTCGCAGTCCACGACCACCGACGCCGTGCCCTCGGCCGCGAACAGCCGCGCCGCCCGCGAGGCGAGCGCCACCGGCTCGGGGCCACCGGTGGCCCGCCCGTCGGTCACGACCACGACCAGCGCGCGCCGCGCCGGGTCCCGCAGCCGCTCCACCCGCAGCACCTCGTGCGCCCTGAGCAGCCCGGCCGCGAGCGGAGTGCGCCCGCCGGTCGGCAGCGACTCCAGGCGGACCGCCGCCGCGTCCACCGACGAGGTCGGCGGCAGCGCGACCTCGGCGGCCGAACCCCGGAAGGTCACCAGCCCCACCTTGTCCCGCCGCTGGTAGGCGTCGAGCAGCAGCGACAGCACCGCGCCCTTCACGGCGCCCATCCGCTGCCGCGCCGCCATCGACCCGGAGGCGTCCACGACGAACAGCACGAGGTTGCCCTCGCGCCCCTCCCGGGCCGCCTGCCGCAGATCGTCCCGGCGGATCACCAGCCCCGGCCCCGACCGGCCCCGTGCGCGCTGGTGCGGAGCGGCGGCCCGCACGGTCGCGGCCAGGTGCAGCTTGGTCAGCGCCCCCCGGGGCCGCCGGGCCCCGGTGGTCCTGCCGTGCTCGGTCCGGGCGCGCGAACGCCGCCCGGC
>NZ_JAVRHI010000168.1:0-3816 GCF_034105845.1 Streptomyces sp. CRN 30
ACTCCTGGTGGAGTGGCCGAGAGGCGAGGCAACGGCCTGCAAAGCCGTCTACACGGGTTCAAATCCCGTCTCCACCTCCAAGGACGATTAGCTCAGCGGGAGAGCGCTTCCCTGACACGGAAGAGGTCACTGGTTCAATCCCAGTATCGTCCACCGCCCGGAGCCCCGGCCGTCTCGTACGGCCGGGGCTCCTTGGTGTTCCGCTCGCGCCTGTCTCAGCTGGAGAACAGCATGTGGCCGAAGCTCTTCTGGCGGTGGTGGCCGTGGTGGTGTCCGTGGCCGCCGTGCGGGGCACCCCAGGCGGGGGCGGCGGGGTAGGCCTGCGGGGCGCCCGGGGGCGGCGGCGCCGGCTGGGCCCACTGGCTCTCCATCCGGGTCAGCGCCTCCAGCTCGCCGTAGTCCAGGAATATCCCGCGGCAGCCACTGCACTGCTCGATCTGGACGCCGTTGCGGTTGTACGTGTGCATCGGTGCGTGGCACTTCGGACAATGCATCGTCGGCTCAACTCCTCGCCGGTAGGTCCTGCTTCGCGTTTCGCCAGGACAGACTCTGTCCGGCTGCGGTCGGTTGCACCCTACTCGGCGTGACCGTCGCCCAACTCGCGGGGATCTTGGCCGGGCAGGGCCACCATGCGCGCGCAGGCGTCGACCAGTGACCGTTCGACGTCCTCCAGCGGCCGGTCCGCCGCGACGGCCTTCGTGACGGCGCGCGCGGCGGTCTGCGCGGTGAGCGCGCGGGCGGGGACGTCCAGGGCCGGCCAGGGATCGCCGCCGGGCGGTACGGCGGTGCCGCCGGCGGCACGGTAGGCGGCCAGGAAGCGGGTCCACTCCTCGGGCCGGAGCAGCCCGCACGCGTACCAGGCGGCGGGGCGGGCCAGGTCCCAGGCGGGTACACCCCGGCCGAGGTCGTCGACGTCGATCAGCAGCCACGGACCGTCGGGCGCGGGGTGGCGTACGAGCTGGCCGAGGTGGAGATCGCCGTGGCACAGCGTGCCGGTGTCCGGCAGGGCGGCGGCGCCGCGCGCCCAGGCGGGCAGCGCGGACCAGGCGCGCAGGACGGGGGCGGTGGCGGGATGGTGCGGTGCGGTGACCCGGAGCCGGTCGAGAGCGGCGGCGGCCTTGGCGGGGCCGCGCGTCAGAGGTGCCGTGGCGGGGACCGGGGCCCGGTGGAGACGGGCGAGGAGCGTGCCGACCGCCTCCCAGGGAGCGGCGTCCGGGTCGGCCGGGTCCACGGGGACGCCGTACGGCCAGCACGTCACGAGCCGGCCGTGCAGTTCGGCGGGGACGGTGCCGAGCGGGGGAAGCAGGACGCCAGGAAGACAGGCCGCGAGGGTGAGGCGGTGAACGAGGGCGTCACGGTCGGCGTCGGGGGCATGGGCCTTGGCGACGATGTCGCCGTGCCGGACGACGGTCGTGTCCGACCTGTCCGCCAACGTGGCCGCACCGCAGGGACAGGCGTCGTGGTCCACCCCCGGGGGATGGGCCTGTGCTCTGACACGGGCGGTCAGGGCGGGAAGAAGCGTCACGGGGATCGAGCGTACGGGGTCCTGCCGAGACCGCTGCCGGACGCCGCCACCGGGGCGGCGCCCTGACGGCCGTACACCGCACGCACCGTCAGTCGCGTACGGCGACAAGGGGACGGGGCGGGGGTGTCCGCCCGCAGCGGACGGCGCGCGCAGACACACCGAAAGCGCCACGCGCACCCCCACCGACCCCGCACGGGCGCCGCAGGTATCCCACCGGCACCACAAGCACCCCGATCGACACGCACAGCAATGCCGGCGCAGCTCCCCAGCTGCGCCGGCATCTGTGCCGTCCGCCGCACCCCCGTCCCCACGGGGTTTCATGGGTGGATGTCCCCGCCCGGACCGCTCTTCCGGGCCTGAGGTCGCCGCTCAGCGCCCCAGCACCACACCCACGGACGACGCCTGTGTGGTCACCGTCTCCCACCCGTCGAAGACGAGCAGGAGCAGGACCGCCAACGGAAGGGCCATGAGCGTCGCCACCAGTGGGTGACGACGGCCCTGGCGACGGGACCGCCGCGTGCGGACCAGCGTCCGCGGTGCTGTCAGTGCCATGATCCCTCCCCTGGCCTCTTCCGTTGTCTCCGGTTGTCCGTCTGGCAGCGGCGGGCGTCTGACCTCGGGGGACGAGTACTGCACCCGCCGCTTGACCTCAAATCTAGGCGTCCCCCGCCGACCGCACGTCATGCCCTCGTACCGATTGCCGGGCCTCCCGGAGGATGAGTGCCGACCAGGGGCGTACTCCCGTGGGTGGAGACGACGGCCCTGGTCTAGGGGTGTTCCCCGAGGGGTTCACCCACTCTGCACGGCTTTCTCGGACTTCTCGGCTTTCTCCGGACCGTCCTCCCGCGGCACCGGCTGCTCCACCAGCGCCAGCACCCGGTTCGCCATGAAGCGCGCGGTCCGGATCACCGAGCCGTTGCGCGTGACTTCGCTCACCTCCACCACCCCTCTGCGCACCGCCGTCTCCACCCGGCGCCCGGCCCGGCTGGCCACCACCTCGTACGTCCGCGTCGTGTCCCCCGCGTCCACGACTATCTCCACCCGGTCACCCTTCACGGCCCCAATCCCCCTTCTCGGACAGCGGGTTGACGTCCGGATCCCTACCGATCCGACCCGTTCGCCCCTTCTCTGACCACCCCTCAATTCTCCCACCGCCCACTGACAATCGATCGAACCCGGAGGGCGCGGCCTCTGCGCGCGGGCGGCCACGGGTACGTAAGCTGTGGCTCGTCACAGGGACCGGGCAGCGGGGATGAACATGGCGATGATGCGCCTGAGGCGCGAGGACCCGCGCGTCGTCGGCTCGTTCAGGCTTCACAGGCGGCTCGGCGCGGGCGGTATGGGCGTGGTCTACCTGGGCTCCGACCGGAAGGGCCAGCGGGTCGCGCTGAAGGTGATCCGGCCCGACCTGGCGGAGGACCAGGAGTTCCGGTCGCGGTTCGCCCGCGAGGTCTCCGCGGCGCGCCGCATCAGAGGCGGCTGCACCGCCCGGCTGGTCGCCGCCGACCTGGAGGCGGACCGGCCCTGGTTCGCCACGCAGTACGTGCCGGGCCCGTCCCTGCACGACAAGGTCGCCGACGAGGGCCCGCTGGGCGCCGCCGACGTCGCCGCGGTGGGGGCCGCCCTCTCCGAGGGGCTCGTCGCCGTGCACGAGGCCGGGGTCGTGCACCGGGACCTGAAGCCCTCCAACATCCTGCTCTCCCCCAAGGGCCCCCGCATCATCGACTTCGGCATCGCCTGGGCGACCGGTGCCTCCACGCTGACGCACGTCGGCACGGCGGTCGGCTCCCCCGGCTTCCTCGCCCCGGAGCAGGTGCGCGGCGCGACGGTCACGCCGGCCACGGACGTCTTCTCGCTCGGCGCCACCCTGGCGTACGCCTCGATGGGGGACTCGCCGTTCGGGCACGGCAGTTCCGAGGTGATGCTGTACCGCGTGGTGCACGAGGAGGCGCAGCTGCACGGCGTCCCCGACGCCCTCGCCCCCCTGGTGCGGGCGTGTCTGGCGAAGGACCCCGAGGAGCGGCCCAGCACGTTGCAGCTGTCGCTGCGGCTGAAGGAGATCGCCGCGCGCGAGGCCCAGGGCATCACCGACGTACGGCCGCCCGCCCCGCGCGCGGGTGAGGCGGACCGGCCCACGGGCCGGCTCGCCGACACCTACCCGGAGCGCGCGCAGCGGCGTCCGCAGGGACAGGGCTCCCCGGGGACGCCCGCCCCGCGCGGCACGACGGGGTCCCGTGGCCCAGGACCGGGACGCGGGGCGACGCCGTCACGCGGCGGCCGCTCCCGGGACG